>CAUZNH010000066.1:0-6140 GCA_963581345.1 Candidatus Thalassarchaeaceae archaeon
CGAAGTGGTAGGTGATTTTGCTAATTAACGCCCTGGGGCGAGGGTTCAAACTTCTTCTTATTGAGAAATTATTGCTTAATGAATTGTGGTAATTTCTCCGTGATGTTCATAGAATAGTGGCTATTGCAATGGATTGCCGGCAACGGCATGTGTGGTCAGTGGATGTCGAAAATCAAGGTCGCAATCAATGGATTTGGAACGATTGGTAAGCGTGTGGCTGATGCTGTGGACGCTCAAGACGACATGGAAATCGTTGGCGTAACAAAGACAGGCCCTTCATTTGGTTGTGATTTAGTAGTCAAGAAAGGATTCCCACTTTATTGCACCTTTGACGACGCTGACAGTATTTCACGCTTCGCTGACCGGGGTTATGTTTGCTCAGGTGGTCTTTCAGATTTACTTGCAATCTCCGATATTGTTGTGGATTGTTCGCCCGGGAAAATGGGTGCAGAAAATCTGGCCAAATACCGAGCGGCTGGAGTGAAATATATGTTTCAAGGCGGGGAAAAACACGCTCTTACTGGCCGCTCATACACTAGTTCAGCCAACCATGCTGAGAATCTGAATGTTGAGGGGACACGGGTAGTTTCGTGTAACACAACTGGCCTTTCAAGAACATTAGTTCCTTTGTATGAGCACTGTGGTTCACTCAAAGTTGAGTGCACCATGATTCGTAGGGCTGCCGACCCTGGTGATTCAGGCAAAGGGCCAATTAATGCAATTAAACCGGTACTCAAAGTGCCAAGTCACCACGGTCCAGATGTAATGACTGTAAAGCCAGAAATTGAAATCAATTCGCTAGCAGTAGCAGTACCGACAACTATCATGCACACGCACGCGATAATCGCTGATTTACCATCAGGTCACGGCCTGACGACTGAAAGTATTCTTGACATGTGGAGAGAGACTCCAAGGGTGATTGTTATGCATGGTGCAGAAAACAGAATTACCACTACAGCAGAAGTGATGGAAATGGCCCGGGATATTGGTCGAAAGTGGGGCGACTTGCATGAGATTTTCGTGTGGGAAGATGGTGTGTCTTTACTCGGAGACCGGCTGTATTATTTCCAAGCAATTCATCAAGAAAGTGACGTTATCCCGGAAAATGTTGACTGTATCAGAGCACTTATGGGAACTGAGGAAGATTGGCAAGCAAGTGTTGCAAAAACGGATTCAGCGATTGATACTTACTACAACTTGTAATCAATTCAATCTACTTGCTACTTTAACTGCAGGTGTGATTTTAAGATAAAAATTTCAGATAAATTAAAGCGAGCATGAGACGCTCTTAGAGCGTCAACCATCAAAAGGGGTGCATTGAGTCGCCAAGTCAATGCGTCGAGCATCAACACCGTTTCTCCTAGTTTTTCTGATGCTCACCATGTCTCTAGGAAGTCTTTCGAGTGGTGGTGTGGGAAATCCCGAAACCTCGGTCTCACAACTTAGTCAATCAACCCCGCAATGGACTGCAGAACAGGCCGCTCTTCAATGGGCAAGTACCTCTCCAAATGATGGGCCACTTGTGCCTCTAACTGAGTCATCTCATCAAATCCATACGATTTTAGGTTCTTTTGACCCAACTAGTGAACTGCCGCCACTACCACCCGAAACCTATCGTGACCACTTTGATATTGACAACACTAGGTTTGCTATCGTGCAACTTGTTGAACACGATTACACCATTTTTGAAGAACTGTTAACTCGCCTTGGTTTGGTGGATTTGGATTACATTCCTGATGACAGTTATTTGGTGCGGTTGCCTGCAGACTCTACTGCTGCATTGTCGGCAATAGAAGAATTATCAAATCACCCTTCAATTCGTGCAGTTATTGTTCAACATCCTGGGTGGAGACTTAATCCAGATTTAATGCAAATTTCTTTGGATGCTTTATCTGGTGTTTCAGGTCCTGCTATTGATGTTGATATAACTCCTGCTGGTGACCTTTCAGTTGAACAGATTGGTGAATTACAGGAACACCTATCTTCAACTGGTGCCGAAGAAGTTCGTTGCGATGCTTGGTTATGTCAAGTGAAGGGTATTGACCCCGCTTGGATGATAGTCCTTGCTAATGATGGTAGAATCCTATTCACAGAACCAAGTAGTAATCTTGTTCTTGCCAACGATTATGCGCGAAATATTGCTAGAATTGATGAGGTTGTGAATAATCACAATAGTGGTTTGGATGGTACTGGGGAAGTTGCAGCAATATCTGATTCCGGACTTGATTCAGACCATGGAGACTTCACTGGTCGATTGTTAACTATTTACAATAATTTCGGGCCGGATAATTCTGGTGCCGACACAAATACAGGTCATGGGACTCATGTGGCTGGCATCATGCTTGGTGATGGTTCAGGTGACTCAACATACCAAGGAATGGCTCCCGCTACCACCTTCCAATTTTACCAATTGGAACACGACCAATCTGGACAACTAGCTCGATGGGGCTCGTTATACGATATGTTCCGGCATTCTCGCCAGCAGTCCGCTGGAGTTCACAGCAATTCTTGGGGGGCTGAGAACATGGGTGGCCAATATACCTCTGATAGCCGGTCCGCCGACGCATTCATGGATGATTACGGTGATTATACCGTTCTATTTGCTGCAGGTAATGATGGGGCATCGGGTCAAACCACTGTGTCACCGCCATCAACTGCCAAGAATGTCTTGACAGTGGGTGCATCAACAACCGGCCGCCCATTCACTGCATCGGTCGGCCAAGTTGCATCATTCTCCAGCCAAGGCACTACTCTTGATGGGCGAATCAAGCCAGATATTGTAGCACCAGGTGTGCAAATTTGTTCGGCTAGGGCCGAAGAGGCTCAGTACCCAGCGGGCCCGTCTTGTTCTAACGCAAGACATGGAAATAACGACCCGATGTACATGAAGGCTGATGGAACATCTGCAGCAACCCCGGTTGCTGCTGGCGCCACAGTTCTTGTACGCCAATTCCTCCGCGATCACATGAATATAAACCAACCTAGAAGCGATCTGATTAGAGCGATTCTGATTAATGGTGCTAAGGATTTAGGTTCCGCTGATATTCCAAATTCTGATGAAGGATGGGGTCAACTCGATTTACAACGCAGTATCTACCCAACTAGTGGCATTTTGGCATTGAATACTTTCTTAGACTATAACCAATCTCTTAGCCCTGGATATTCTTACCTGTACACATATGGGATAGATGGAGGTTACGGATTCTCTGTGACCTTAGTGTGGAACGACCGCGAAGGTTCTTCATCGGCTAGCCAATCTTCTCCTCGATTGGTCAACAACCTCAATCTACTGGTTACCGCACCAGATGGTACGACTTACAAAGGCAATATTTTTTCAAACGGATTCTCAACATCTGGAGGTACTTATGATACTCTAAACAACGTGGAGAGGGTAAAGGTAGGAAGCACACAATCAGGTAACTGGACCATCCAAGTCTCAAACGCCGGGGGTAATTTACAAGACTATGCTATGGTAATTACCGCGATGGGTAATGAAAATCCGGTTAGCGACTTGGCTACCGTTTCCTCAAGCCTATGGGTGTCTACCAATGAACCATTAGAGAGTGAAACATTGATAATTGGCGCGAATTGGGTTAATCAAGCACCGTCAACAACTGCTCCTTATGATGTTAAAGTTGAAGACTTGACAACCGGAGTAATTCTGTATAATGTTTCTAAGAATGGGCTGGCTGGAGGGTCGAGTGATTCTCTAGTTTTCACTCATGCATTCACTCCTACTGGATTCCATGACCTGCGTCTGACTCTAGATGTTTATGATACAGTAGATGAACCCAATGACTTCACTTCTGGAGTCAATAACAATGTCTTCAATTTACAAATCAATGTCTCTGCTATTGGGGTTAGAATCACCCCGTATACAGAGGCTGGTTCGCCGCCGGTAGGAGAAACTGAATTGGAGGCTGCTAAGACTCGTCACATTGACCCGTCGGTTGATGATTCCATTACATTTAGGCTAAAGATTTCAAATGAAGGAACGAGCAATGAGAGTGTTGATTTCAGGGTCACTCCGGTTCAACTTCTTCGTGACGATGGAATGCTTGACCCACCTGCTGATGATTGGTTAAAATTCCTTTCAATTCAACCATTCTATCAACTTGATTCTATGGGTGGGGCGAATAGTGAAATCTTACTCGATTTAACTTTGAGAGACGATACGGCAGACCTCGGAGCGACACCTTACCCATTGTATGCTTTACCAGGTACTTACGTGGTGGATTTGACTGCTTGGTATCGTTCATCTCCAGTAGTGTCACACACAGTCAGACTAACCATCATTGTCGATGATATTGATGGGATGATCACCTCTCTAGCCGGAGTTTCAGGACTTACAGCCGTCCCTGGGGAGGAGGCGACATTCTCAGTTTCAGTCATGAACCCGGGCAACTCTCCTAGCGTTTACAACATCACCTGTGAGACTCCAAATAGATGGACAATTTCTCTAGGTGATGGGAATTCTTCTAGTATCACTCTTGAGCCACTTGCTCGCCTCCAATACCTTTCAGTGGCGGTAAGAGTGATGGTACCCTCAATGTCAGGAGGGGAGCCAGCAGCGGGGATTGTTGAGGATATTACCTGTATCACATCGCATGCAACTAATCAAGCCTTAACACAAACCGATTCATCAACTGTGACTGTAGCCGTTTTAGAAGAATTTGGCACAGATTTGTATTCATCTAATGGTGTCCCCGTTGGTGCAGCAGGAAATGCTCTTGATGAGGCTGTTAATAATGGGCAAGATCTCAATCTCACACTCACTGTTTCGAATCTTGGTAATGTCCCAATTAGTCTTAATGTGAAAGTAACTCCATCCAATCCAAATTGGCCACTCGCCTTGTTTTGCAATGATATTCAAGATGATAATACACTTTCATTTTCAATAGAACGCGGTGAGTCAACAGATTGTAGAATTCAAGTTATTGTACCAGCAGAAGTCTCAAATGGGGATTCCAATACAATCAACATTAGAATACAATATTCATTAACAAATTTCATCATCAATAGAACAGAGCTCAGAGTAGAAGAGAGGCCAGAATTAGTTTTGCTAGGGCCCCCTCTTGACACAATGAATGTGATTCCAGGGAAAACCGCTTATGGGGTATTCACAGTCATCAATCAAGGGAATGTTCCGTTATCCCTTATTTGGGAGTTTGGAAGTGTCCCTGAGGGTTGGCAGGTTGGCTTCAAGACCCCACCAACTAATTCCCTTGGGATTCATAGAGAAGAGGTAGTACAAATCTCTATTCTAATGCCACCAGGTACACCAACCGGATTACTTAGTGATTCACTAACTCTGTTAGTCACTGGGACTACTTCTGGAGGCGAAGAACTGGCCCGTAGTGTGATGGTTTCTCTAATCGGTGAAAAGGGTGTTTGGTTATCATTATCAACCGATATCGATGATTTTGAACGGGTTGAGAAAGGCGGTGAAAGGACAGTCAATATGACCATCAAAAATGATGGCAATACTGCATGTAAGGTTGACTTCGAAATGCTAGCGAATGATGGTTGGATAGTCTCAGGGTTGTTAACGATTCAGAACCTTGATGCAGGTGATTCTAAAGTACTTGAAATCTTGATTGTAAATGAGGGTGGCGTTGGTTCAACTGATGTAGTGATTACAGCAGTTCCAACTTCTTTAGTTGGCGCGGAATTGATTAATGGCTCAACTAAAATCCATATGTCATCAACTTCGCTTACTGGAGATGACGGTGGCTTACTGAATATCTTGGAGGCAGCCGGCGTACCCGGGTGGGCGGTTGGCTTGGTAGCGCTAATTTTCCTTGCTGGTTTAGCGGGTGCAGTGATAATGTTGAGGAAAAACTCAAACACATTTGATTCAGGTGAACAAATCATTTCCTCAGGCTCAGAGATCTTAGGCAGTGTTGAGCAGCGTAGAGATGCGGCTCTTGATACAGGAGTTACCAGGGACGACATGGTTTCTGGGACTGTTAGTGCACAGGAGGTTACAGCGGCATTAGCTGCCTCTGGCCCTGGCCCTCTAGCACCACTCAAGCCGACAGGTGCACCTCCTCCCCCCAAAGGTGTACCACCACTTCCAGGTGGTTCACCACCCCCACCAACGGGATATGTTCCAGATAGGGACAAATGACATCAGTTCC
>CAUZNH010000067.1:0-6092 GCA_963581345.1 Candidatus Thalassarchaeaceae archaeon
ACCACTAACTCATCATTTTTTGGGAAGCGGACCCCATACACATCTTCGTGAGGAAGGAACGCTGTACCTAACCCGCGTGGGTTATCAGTTCGCAGAAGAATACGGTGAGGATGTTTGTCAAGAAGTTCACGAATCGCGTGCAGGTTTCCAAGAGCCAAAAGTCGCCCATTGTGAAGAATCAATATCTGTTCAGTAATTCGCTCAATTTCCGAAAGTATGTGACTGCTCACAAGTACAGTTTTCCCCATCGCTCCAAGTTCACGTACAAGGTTCATAATCGTTGTTCGGGCCAATGGATCACATCCTGCTAATGGCTCATCAAGAATAATTAGGTCAGGTTCATTGACGAGTGCATGAGCGATTTTCACCCTCTGTCTCATCCCCTTGCTGTATTTGCCAATCTCCTTGTTAGCGACGTCCTCCAAGCCGACGAACTCCAGAACATGCAGTGCCCGCGCCTTCGCCTCATCTCTAGTGTATCCGTAGAGGCGTGCAAGAGTAGCAACGAAGTCAAGTCCCGTCATCCAATCATACAGATGTTCGGATTCGGATACATAGCCAATCCGAGAATATGGAGCCGGATTTTTGAATGGATTGGTACCAAACAGATGTACATTGCCAGAAGTAGGTCGTAATCGGCCTACAATCAACTTGAACAGGGTGGATTTGCCAGCGCCATTTTGACCAAGGATGCCAGTCACCCCACCTTTGATAGCGATACTTACGTCGTTCAAACCCATCACAGAACCATAGGTTTTGGTTACATGGTCAAGCATGATGTGTGGGGCTTCAGCAACCGGGGCCCACTCTTTGGTTTCACCAGTGCCAACTTGAGAAAGGTCCGGAATCACTCGCGTGTCACCTCCAGTGAAGAAACTCTAGCCGAGAGAATATAGAGGGATACAGCATTCATAGTAATCAACATCACTAGACTCCAAGAAGCAGGATGCTCGTAAGTATGGTTCAATCCAAGCATCCATTGCCCTACGTGAGCCAAATTATCATATGGTGAAATTAGGTATATTGCACTGCTATCAAACAATGCCCATATCAAGAATGCTACCATTTTTGTTCCCAATATCAATCCAATGAAGGCTACCGCTGGGAAGAACTTACCCGAACTAACTGATGAAAGGGCAAGGCCAATACTGGTGTATGTGAATACAAGAAGAGTGCCGGCAGCAAACGCCCCAAGGAACAATAATCCAGTGTCCATGACATAGGACCACCCTTCACCACCGACTAGAATTGCGCCAAGGTAGTAAGCAGATAGAGTAAACAATACAACAACAGAGAGTATAATTGCAACTGATAGAAACTTCATCGCTGCGTAATCTCGCCTATTAATGGGACGTGAAAAATATAATGCAGAAGTCCCGTTTCGTCTATCTTCACTTATCATCCCTCCAATAATTAATGCAGTTACTATCGGATAAGTACAGGCATTTCTAAACCAAAATGATAGGACATGTCCATACAGATTACCTCGAGATATCCCAGCTAAGCGTTCAATTGCTTCAACGCCTGTTGCGGCACCAACTGTGAGCATTAACAAATCACCAATTGAAGTGATTAGAACTCCGAAAAGAACTAATTTAGTCATCACCGGCCACGGTTTATGCCCCTTTGAGAAAAGTCCGTAAATATGGTAGCGCAGAATTGCCCAATTCCTAACCCAACGGCTGTTCAATTCCCCACGCCAAGGGCGGTAGACTTGGTGAAAGATTGTTCCTGTTTGCACTTCAGATGATACTTGTGCTACTTGTGCGGTTGCTGTTTCATCACCATCACCCGTACCAAAGGCGGCCTCCATACGGCCTCTCCCAGTAACTACACCTCCCTTTTCACCCATGAATTCAGCATCAGCGGGTAGAATTTCTGGTTGGGGTAATGCCTGTTCAACCGACATTAAAGATTCAATATCATCTTCAACATCGGGTTCAGGGATTGATTCTGTACTTGGTTTCGATGGTGGGAAATCATCATCAGGAAATAGGTCATCAACAGATGGTATGTCATCTTCCATCAAAAATGCCCTCCTGGTTGTGATGGGGGAGGTGCAACGGAGGTGGTTGGAGGTTGTGACTGCAATAAGTCAGCAGATGATTTCACACCATATCCTAGACGATCCATTATTACTAGGAAAAGGTCTTCAAGAGAAGGTTCGTAATCCTCCATTCTGCGAATCTGAACCTTTGCCTTGGCTGCTAATTCTAAAACCAAGTCGTAAGTGGTTTCATCCTGGCGCACAACTCGCATCACTCTACCAGTTCTTCGAGGTTTTAATCCTGCATCTTTCATTGCAGCTTCCATTCGCGAAGCGCCACCCCAAACCCAAATCTCAATTTCGCGGTCAATTGCTTTCAAATCCTCAATTTTCCCTTGGGCAATCAGTTTTCCTTTGTGAATCATAACAATGCGGTCACATATTTTTTCAACATCATCCATTAAATGGCTACACATTAAAATTGACCTGTCCCCTTGCTTTACCACCTGAAATAATGTATCAAGCATAAAACCACGAGCCTTCGTATCTAAGCCATTGGTTGGTTCATCACAAATCAAAAGTTCAGGGTCATGAATTATTGCGCATGCTAACTTTGTCGCTTGCATCATCCCAGTAGAAAAACTGGAAATCTCACGATAACGCTGGTCCCTTAATCCAACGTATTCTAGAACCTCGTGTGCCCTTTGCATTGCAATATTGGTATTCATCCCAGTTAATTCACCACAATATTTCACCTGATGTACCGCATTCATCTCAGGGGTCAAACAATCATATTCAGGCATGTAACCAATTCTTTGGCGGATACTATCCCCTTCTGTTCGGATGTTGTATCCTAATACCTCCCCCTCCCCTGATGTAAGTTGGATTAATCCTAGGAGTGTTTTGATCATCGTACTTTTACCAGCACCATTAGGGCCAAGAAGTGCCGTTGCTCCACTATTGATTTTCAGACTCATTCCATCCAATGCGACGTGAGGACCGTACATCTTGGTGAGATTCTCTGTTGCGATAATTGTCTGCAATGTATCGCCCCCTCACTGTGTGAGGGGAAGATAGCCCTTGAATCAATCCCCTATCAGCATACAACGATTGTAGCAATGAAAGATAAATTAGGTACAATTGTATTGAATTCAACTTAGTTGGATTCCGCCGCGAGTTTTCACCGCAATTCCTTTGCCAAAAGCAAGTAATTCCCGTTCACCACATTGAGCTATACCGTGGGCAACTAATTCACCAGATTGATTGACAATCAAGCACGCCATTCCAGTTCGTAACAAGCCTTGGTGACCAAGAATGAAACCATGCATCACATTACGGCCATCTCGAACAAAAGGTTCAGCGTCTGAATCAATTATCACTTCAGGGAGCCCAACATTTTCAGAATCTGCGACCATCAAACTATGAATCCACTTAGCACCATCTGTCGTCAAACTCAAACCACCATCAGTTAGTCTCTGACTGAAGATATGAACATCGTCGAGTAAAACATTGTTGACCCGCCGAGTGCGACTCATGACAAAAGTGAGGTTGGGTGCTATAGAATGTGTTACATCGTACCCTAAACCTGTGAAGAGGTTGATCTTATCACAGATAGCGTAGCGCTGATGATGAGCCCTGACGTCTGCCCGCTTACCTTCACCAGTAGGCATTTTCTCACCTAGCAAAGTAGTAAGTCGCTCAAATAATTCCTCTTCTTCATCACCAGAGTTATGGAGGACTATTCTTTCAAGATTACAATCAAGTAATTCTTCTGCTATAGGCAAAAAATACTCTTCAACTTCGTTTTGATTATCAAATTCTGGTAATGAGGCATCCCATAGAATCCCAGGCCCTAATACATGTGCAAACGGATTTAGATCTTCAAGTTGGAAAGGAATCAATCCAATAGGAGTGTAAACTAAAGGCACAATTTGAGGCCAATTACGTACCATCTTGGAAATAATACTGCCATCAGATTCACGCCAAGGCCCTGAACTGCCGTGAATAACAACCACGAATCGGTCTTCTATATTGATTAAATTACCAATATGGTCACATGGAGGAGGTACCCAATCAATCCAGTGTGAAGCGTGTACCATTCGTGGGTGCATGTCAATATCGGTTGTCCATTGAACTCCTCCAGCCCGACAAGGAGGGGTGTTTAACACAAGGTCAACAGGCATGTTTTCGTAAAGCCAGAGGGTTGCTTCCCGAAGTTCTGGGTTAGCGTGGCTTCTCTGTTCAACTAAATTCCATAACGTGTTATTGCGAATTGCTTCGCGACAACGTGCAAGTTCTGCAGATGTGACATGTAAATTATGACGAGCCAATAATTCAATTTTCTCATCTTTTGGTAGATTTCTTACTTCTGATGGAGTTATTGAGAAAAGAGCAGGGGATAGATGGGGCCATTCTTTAATTTCATCAAGTTTGATTGTACCAGTTGGGGTTAGAAGACGATTATCCTTTGCGAACAAAGCATAAGCTGCTGAATCGAATAAATCAATTCCAAGTGCAATGCAAATGGGGAATAATATTGGATGGCCACAGCCAAACAAATGTACCGGCCTTTCAGGAGTAAGTTGCGACTTACTAGCAACAATGAGTTCAACTAGTTCACGATAACGTTGGTTTTCCATCAATGGTACAACCCCACCAATCGGATGGACCGCAAAGTCCATCTCTGACATCATGAAAGCAGACTTTTCTCGTAAATCTGAGAATGTCCCCCCTTGAATCGGACCATTCAACAATGTGTCACCTGCCGCTTCCAATGCCGCAGGACCTCTTTCTGCGGTTACTGCAACTGCGTCCTCAAGTTCCTCTCTAGTCATATCAGGACGACCAAAGACATCCATCATTGTGGCGATGTCAACCCCAATATCCCGCTGAAAATCAACAACTTCTACTTCGCCGATTTCAACATCGCCATACACATATTGCTGGAAAACTCCTGAGTCTGTCATTACAACCCCTTGATAATTGAGAAGTTTGTGCACACCCTGTTTTAGGGCCTTTTCTTTGAGTTCATCGCCCTTCCAAATGATGTATGAATTAGTAATCAATGCTTCAAAGCCGATATCCCACATTTCGCTAGGGGAAATAGACTGGATGTTTGGATTTACGACAGGCAAAAGAGTTGGCGTAGACAATTTGTGAGTGTTTGTATGGAACAAACCTAGGCGAGCCCAGCCATCACTTGACTTGACTTCGAATTTACCGTGGTCGCCGTCTTTGCAAGGAGACGCAATGCGAACACGGTCACTGCTCATGGCCTCACCTCAAGAAACTCGGGGTAGCCTCTGCCTTTTGTTGCCACCGGCTCAGCCAAAGGTGCCTGAAGTCATCAAGATTCGCCACTAGGTGGGTCGTTCCTACCATCTTCAATATGGCCAGACTTGTAACCCGAGAACTCAGGATTTACTTGGTCATAACAATCGCCATCCTCTCGGTCCGTCCGTCCGTCATTGTCATTGTCAATACCATCGCCACAATTACCACCGCCGAATAAGCCGCCACCGTCACCATTTTCACTATCTCCTGAAAGCATGAACCAAGAGCCAACTGCGGCAACTACTAGGAACATTCCGATAACTGTCCAAGCCGCTGTTCCAAAGCCTTCCTGCTTGTGCACAACTTCAACAGTAACTGTCCGATTTATGCCATCTACTGATGTATCTGCTGAGGCGTCAGCAATCTCCGATTGTGCTGCCTCATCTACTGCCATCATGTTTGCAACGGTGGCACCTCAATATCAAACCCCCGTAGAGAGGGCAATTCAATACAGAAGAAGATGGATTTCTGATTCTTTGATAAGAGAATGCAATTCATCATCAAATTCTCGCTCCCTTGGTGTGGCAATAATTTTTATTAATCTCCCCGATGCATTTTCATTTACTAGTGAAATAAGATGTTCACTCATTGACATTTGATGCGCAGTAACCACCACCGCTGCATTGTGTCCACTTGTTGAGATATGGATTATCCAATCATCAAACGGCCGAAGAGGACTCCACAGTAATTCATATTCATCTGGAAGCCCTATGTCTGAATCACCTAATGCAGATTCTAAATCAGCGTGCCAAGAACTAGCTTCTGATGGGAT
>CAUZNH010000068.1:0-6043 GCA_963581345.1 Candidatus Thalassarchaeaceae archaeon
GAAATCAACGCCATCACCTCGGCTTTGTGTCGCTCGTGCACTGCCTGTAATTCATCAACCACGAATAAGGTATTTTTAGCGATATCAAGCACCTCTGAAAACGCTGCTTCAACGTCTTTAGGCCCGTCTCCAAGAGACAGTAATTCAGACGATAACTTGCCAACGTCATGGAAAGATTGCATGGTCACCCAATTCACATTCCAGGCATCAGAAAGTGCATTTTCTGCTAACACTCTTAGCAGTGAGGTTTTACCTATTCCTGGAAGCCCAACAACTTGTAGTGTAGCACCATTTTCAAGACCATTCATCACATCAAGTAGCAAGTCCTTCCTACCGTGAATATCTGTGAGTGCGGGCATTTTTCCTTGAAATTCGCCAACCCGTTCAATCTGTTCTTCTGGTTCAAATTCCGCAGCAACTTTTCGGCCTTTTTCAGTAATGTGAATGACCGTTCGTTTACGGTGCCCACCACCAATCACATGGGCTTTCCGAGTGTGTACAAATTTGCCTTTCTCAAGTGAAGCGATGGGTGGGTTTAGCGCTGAGCGGACTACTCCTAATCGTTCTGCTAAACCGGGAAGAGAAAGTTCACGGGGAACATCCCAAGCATCCTCCAAGGTGTCTTGGAATGTGGCTAGAAGCCGCAGTAGTCTAGTCTGCGCCTCGCTGAGCATATTGCGTGAGGCGAGGCGTGGGTTCATTGCCCTTCACCTTCCCCGATTGTATGATGTCAGTGGATGCATCGAAGTTGCATCTGCCCTCAAAGCCGGGTGTATATCTCTTCAAACGTGCTGATGGAAGAGTGTTATATGTTGGTAAAGCAACCGTATTAAAAGAACGGGTGAAGTCTTATTTTGCAAGTAATCCAGACCGCAGCATGATTCCTAAAATGGTTGAGGAGGCTGACAATGTTGATTGCATTGTGACACCAAATCCGCGTGAAGCATTAACGCTAGAGCGTGAACTGATTCGTAGCCACAAACCAAAATACAATTCATTGATGACCGATGATAAGTCATATCCATTCATCGCTATCACAGATGATGAAGTCCCGCGTATCATTTACACTCGTCACCCCCCTGAAAATTCGAGACTTTGGGGGCCATTTCCCGATGCAGGAGCTGCAAAACGAGTTATCCAACTTTTGAGGCGACAATTTGGGGTTAGAGATTGTCCAAGTCTGCTTCCGCAGGGTTGTTTAGCAATGCACATTGGATTGTGTTCCGCTCCTTGTATTGATGCAACAGGTTATGATCAACAAGTTGAGGCTGTTACTCAAGTTATGGAAGGAAATGCTGCTTCTCTACTAACCACCTTGCAAGAAGAGATGGATTTGGCAAGTGAACGAATGCAATTTGAAGAGGCAGCAAGAAGTCGAGATTTAATCGCATCAGTCCAGAGAACACTTTCACAAAAAGTAGTTTCAAGCAGATTTTATCAAGATATAGACGCAATTGGCTTTGGTAGCCGTGGTGATCTTGGTGCAGTGGTTTTTTTGCACGCAAAACAAGGAGTGGTTACAGGAAAAACCCACTATCCTCTGTTGCACAGGGGTGATGTTTCTGAATCTATCAGCCTCATCTTATCAGAACACTATCATTCGCGTCGTCCACCAGCTAAAATTCTCATTCCTACACCTATCGGGCAGCAACTAGAAGACTGGCTAAAAGAGAGACGAAATGGTGCAGTTGAAGTTAGAGTACCAATCCGTGGTGAGTTGGCAACTCTCAGAGCATTAGCGGACCAAAATGCGGAAATGCAGGTTGAAAGAGCCCTTGATAAACGAGCCGCTGGGAATCTTGAGAATCGCTCGGCGATAGAAGCGGCAGAGTACCTAGGTATGGATTCATTGGATGTCGTAGTTTGCTTTGATATGGCACAATTACAAGGGTCAGAAAAAGTAGGTGCATGTGTGACACTGCGTGGTGGTAGACCGGACAAAAAAAAGTATCGGACATACCGTGTTAAAGGCCAAGTTTTTGACGACCTCAGGATGATGAGAGAGGTGGTTGATAGGTGGTTGAAACGGCAAGAAGAATGGCCAGATTTACTACTAATAGACGGTGGTCAAACTCATCTTTCAACAATTTCAGACTTGCTTGAAAAACATGGTTTGAAAGAGCGTATCCCACTTGCTGCATTAGCCAAAAAAGAAGAGACATTGTACCGGAATGGCCATACTCCAATGGTGCTTGATAGGAGAGGTAGATTACTAGTCTATGCTCGCGATGAGGCTCACCGTTTTGTCAATAAGTTCCACAGGAAAAGAAGAGGTAAAACCGCTTTGCTTGACCCATTAGAAGAGGTTGAAGGGCTGGGTGCCAAAAAATTGCAGGCACTTCTCAGGCATTTTGGTGGAAGAAAAGGCATAGACCATGCTAGCGTAGTGGATCTTCGCCAAGCTCCTGGAATTGGAAAGGAATTGGCAAAAAGAATACATTACCATTTACATGATTCTTAGATTTCTGCACCAATCAGAGTACGAGTTTCGCTAATTCCCTCAATGGTGCGGATTTTTTCAACAATACAGCGAGTTAGCGCAGCATCATCATCAGCTTCAACCTTGGTGATTATGTCAAATTCGCCGAATACACCCCAGCGTCCAGTGACGAGTTCAATGCCATCAAGTGCCGAGCGAACTTTTCGCTCAAACCCTGCTTTTGTTACTATTAGAACAAATCCTACGGCCATTTTGTCACCTCAATAATCCACCGCAATTAGGGTTTCAGTCTCACGGACACCTTCAATCCGGCGTAATTTTTCCATGAGAATAGATGTCAAATTTTTTGAGGTCTCACATTCCACCATTGCGAGTAAATCATATTCTCCATATAGGGCGTGGGTTTCAATCACTTCAGGAACTTCTATCAGTGCTGAATACACCTCTCTTTCTCGGGCCGGCTCGGTTTTTAGAAGGATGAACGCGGTCTCCATGTTTGCCGCCGACTGACCACCCCATCATAATCTCATCTGTTAGTATAAGTTGCCTTTTGAGAACGTTTTTTTTTGTTCATAATCTCCTAGTCCCATACATGGGTTTATTTCCACGAACCTCTATTTGGCAAAATGATGGGAGAATCGGGGCGCGATGTGCTCGGCCGCCTCGGTGGCAAGGATTTGAACGAAGATGGTAGAATAATTAATCTCGTAATAGTGGGTTCAAGCAGATTTTATGATTTCTCCATTGTGGAAGAAGCGATTGAAGAATGGACCCGGAACGAAGCACATCCAGATTTAGTTATCACAGGTGGTGCTAGTGGAGTAGATTATCTAGCCGAAAGATGGGCTGTGAATAACAATGTTCCACACGTAGTGTTCAATGAAGAATGGGGTATACCAAGAGAGGGATTGGAGGATACAGGACGTCGCGAAGCACCAACATCTCTTACTCATCAATTACTTGATGCAGCAACACATCTCATTGCCTTTCCTTCACCTACAAGTAAGTGGACTAGAGTTGTAATTGAGATGGTGGAGGAACGTGGGATTCCATTCACCGTAGTTGAAGTAGATTGAACAACTATATTGCTGCAAATTATTTGCAAACAAATGATGTTTTCTTTGTATTAATAATGTTAATGATTTCAGAAAATATGTGGAAGCACCCAAACATTCTCGTGACTCACCGCAGTTACAGAAGAGGGGAATCATCAAAGGTGTTTCTCGGACAGGGGTCTTAGTATGGACAGAGGTGTGAGCACCGCAATAGTCTTCACTATAATGATGACACTCTCATCACTTGTATCTGTTTTACCTGTTGTTGAAAATTCACAATTAGTTTCCGATGATGAATCCCTGCAGACCTCCTCAAAGGCACTAATAATTTGGTCAGGCACAATGGATGTCAACAATGATTTCACAGTTGCAGCAGGTGATGAATTACGTATCTATGCTGGTACAACCATACAAATGGGCCCAGGTGTTCGAATTTATGTTGATGGGAAAGTCGTAGCAGATGGTACTGCAGCAGACCCGATTACATTTCAAGTCCAATCAGGATTCACATGGCACAATGGATTTCAATTCAATTCAAGTAGTCGTAATAGAGGCTCATCTCTACGGAATGTCACCTTCAATGATGCACAATTTGGCATTACGATATACAACAGTGATCCAGTCATTGAAGACGGATTATTCAACAATGTTGACTTAGTTGCAATTGATTTGTTTGATTGGGCAAATCCCGTTATTCGCCGGACTACCTTCGCAGGGGGTGGTCAAGATGTACATGGAAGTTTGACCAATTGGCGTTATGGAATTGGACTCTCTATCGGCGCTAATTCTGCACCATTTGTTGAAGATGTGAATTTCACCAATCAAATCACTCGTGCAATCTCATATTGGGGGAATAGTGGTGGCGTCATTCGTGGTGTAAACGTCACTAATGTTGGTGGAGCAACAATGAATATTTCAGCTGCAATATTTGTTGAAGACTCTTTACCATTGATTGAAGATGTCATTATTTCAAAATGCGATAATGGGATTTATGTTCTTCATGCTACTGATAGTCTAATCACTCGGCCTGTTTTTAGAAATGTAGTAGTTGGAGATTCACAATATTCAGCAGTGATGATGACTAAATCGGACCGTTCCAACTATTCAACCTACATGATGGGCCGATTCCATAATTTGGAAGTGTTTGGGACAGGCGGGCCGAATTCATCATCCCCAGGTTTAGCGTATGGTACTGTTTTCCTCAATACTAGTGGTGGTTGGTTTGAAGATGTGAATATCCATGACAATACAATAAACGGCGTGAAAATGTACATGACAGACCCATCTACGAGTTTCATTAACACTACAATTAGGCAGTCAGGTGCACTAATAGGAGGTACAAATGAGCGAGCAGGATTATTCATGCGTAGTAGTAATAATGGTGGCCCATCAATCCAAAATCTAACCGTTTCTGAATCTCCCGGGGCAGGTATTTTCGTATCTAAGGGCGATGTTAGTGGTTCAGGATGGATTACTCAAAATAATGGTAACGAAGGATTACTAGTTCAGGATGCCTTCCCGTCGGTTTCGGACATTTTATCTCAAAATAATGGTTATTCTGGGTTGCGCGTTAGCAACTCAAACCGCATGTTGTTGCAAAATTTTGAATCCCGCCATAATGGATATTCTGCTTCGAGTGCTCTGAATGGAGCGGGAATGGTTTTTATTGAAAGTAATCAATATGGTATGTTTGCTGGAACCAATGTGCAGTGCTTGCAGTGTACATCAATTGATGATAATTGGGGGGCACTAAGGGTTGAGGATTCAGTTGACATACAGTTTGTTGATTTGGAAGTTCATGACCCTAATGTAGTTCAAGGACAGTCAGCGATAGTCATTGACGATTCAAACATGAATTGGAATGGCTGGGTTGATATTGATGGCGCAGAAATCTATGCAAACCTATCAGCAGGCGCTCCAGTCATTTTGCTTGATGACACTGATGCAAGACTTGAGGGAATCAATCTGTATGGAAACCACTCTGGAATCCAATGGACCGGACGAACTCTTGATTCAAAGTTAGGTAACA
This sequence comes from Candidatus Thalassarchaeaceae archaeon, assembly GCA_963581345.1. Classification (GTDB taxonomy): domain Archaea; phylum Thermoplasmatota; class Poseidoniia; order Poseidoniales; family Thalassarchaeaceae; genus MGIIb-Q1. The sequence continues at coordinate 5,525 of CAUZNH010000068.1, forward strand.
GTACTTTGTCTGGAAATAATTGTTTATCAGTTTCAAATCTTCCGAAACTGAATACTTGGGGCTTGGATGTTTCAGGGTGTACTGGGAGCGTATCAATTTCGGGAAGCGATCTAAATTTAACAGATTACATTCAGGGCGGTGTGCCATTTTCAATTACTGGTCAGAGTTATGTTCGTGCAATTTCAAGTCAAGTGACGATTCCAATATTGGCACCCAGTGTAACCTTTGATGAAATGTGGTTTGTTGATTTATGGATTGTAAATCAGTTTGGTCATGGATTGCCACATGCGATTGTAAACGCATCATTTACACAGTTTGAGAGTGATTTTTCAATTACATTACCTTATGGTGGAAACAAAATTCTCGGGCCTTTTGTAGGTCAACGCCATACGCTAACAGGTGCATCTGCAGTGACGGATTTTTCTACAGAATGTTGGTATGATAACACTCAAGGAACAACTGGTCCAGATGCACTCAATCAAGACCTGATGATGCATTTGTGTACAATTACCCTTGTCA
>CAUZNH010000069.1:0-5910 GCA_963581345.1 Candidatus Thalassarchaeaceae archaeon
CATCTTCCCACCCCCAATAACTTGGGGCATTAACCATCTCAGGAAGCGACACAGAGTCTGAAAGATTCATTGTAGTGTAATTAGTCACAGTCACGCCTTCAGCAGAGAATGCATAGACATAATCACCCATGAAAATTGAACGCCTAACATTTGGACTACCGTAGTAGTAGGATTCACGTAGACCACTATCCCCATTGTAGAAGTCGGAGTGATCTACAGTCCCATACTTGGTAAGTGTGTTATTCTCAACATCAACCTTCACAAGAATCAATTGAGTGACATACTCGTAACCACTGAAAGAGTATTTTCGCCCATCAATTGTCACTTCGTCGTAGGTGTACCGATAGGTTGAGAGAGGTATTGCCAATAATTCAGCAGGAGCCCAGTAGGTGAACGCCTTGTGCTCATAGGTTGCCTCACTGCCCGACCATGACCAACTCCACCAATCCTCACTGTTGCGGTCAACTGGAGCAAGTTGCAGAGCTGATGCCAAGGTTGGGTCAGAGAAGTTTGAGACGTCAAACAGGGATATCTGAGTATTACCCCAGTCCAATCCCAATCCATCTTCGCCACCGGCAATACCGATTGTCAAGAGATGGTCTTCACCAAGTGGGTGAATGTAGGTTGACACACCTGAAACCTCTAACTCACCAATCACTTGTGGATTAGTTGGGTCTGAAAGGTCAATTGTCCAAAGAGGGTCAATGTTTCTGAATGTGACAAGGTATCCCTTTTCACCGATGAAACGGCAAGACCAGATGGTCTCGCCTGTAGCAATACCGCCAACATGGCCTATCTGTAATAGTTCATCACCACCGTTCTCATCTGGTGCAAGAACATAGACATCGTTAGTTGGGCCAGCCCAATCTTCACCATCTATCCACCAGCGGCCCCAGATGTCCTGCGTTGTAGCAACTCGGATGGTACCGTTGTATTCTGAGAGTGAGAACTGGTCATTGACAGTTCCAGTAACTCGACCTGAGCCAATGTAGGTAGTTATCCCACCATCTGAAATATCGAAAGCGTGGATATTTGTTGCCTCCTCAAAGGCATCATTACGCCAGTACCACCACCAATCGTTGGCTGGCTCAGAAAGAATCAGCATATCTTCGCTTGCATATACTTCAACCCACGAAGATGAAATATGGTCTAGTTCGTATTCGACCATGTCGCCAAATAATTCAATTGTCATGATAGTTGTAAATCCGCGTCCTACCGAATCTGCTGCTGCAGAAAATTCTTCACAAGTTGCGCTTACTGTTGATTGTTCAACAACTGTTCCATCAGCCATTCGCTCATGCATTCTTGGTGAGAAATCTGCTAATGTTAGGTCAGCAATAACTTCTAGGTTGTAGGCGATTGCTTCATCAACACTCGCATTCCAAACATCTTGACGGTCTGGGTCATCGTAGTCAATCTCCCAGTAAGTATCAGGAAGGGTTGGGTAAGTGCGCAAGCCCTGTAGTTGAGCGTATGAATGTGTCACTGCACGAAGTGTTCCATCAACCAATCTTGAGGTTTGATATGAGCCATCAAGGTAGAGTTCACGGTCAATTTGTGGGTCTGAACGGTTGGTGATATTCATAACTGTAAATTTCACCTTGTTGCTGTATCGATAGTATGAGTATGATCTGTCATCCTCAGTTGTATCTGCCATCATAGCGATGCGAACTGGATCATCAGAAGGTAGATTCCAGTAGGAAACATAAGAGATGATTACGAGTTGATTGCCGTTAACAAGCATCTGCATTGGAGAGCCTTCCAATGTCATGTTTGATTCAAGAGTCACGTTTCCAAACTCAGGTACACCCAATATCACTAACTGACCGTTGTTAATCATGTAGATGTGGTAACCATCGGTCTTGAGGAAGTCTGCTTCATCAACACCTTCTTCTTGATTATTTGTCTCTGAATATTCGCCTTCTCGGTCTCCTGACCCAGAACTGCTTGGTGGGGATGAACTATCCATTGCTTGGTTGCTATCCCCATCACCAGACATTTCAGCTACTGCGTCATCCATCACCATGTCATCTTCCATAAATCCGCCACGGAATCCCCAAGAATTCCAATGCCAGTATGATGCTTGGTCAAGTCCAACCATCATCTCTTCCGCAAGAGAATTTCGTAAATCCTCTTCAAGTTCCGCGCAACCATCATATTGATTCAAAACAGGAGATGAACGCATACGATTCCCGAGTAGTAACTCTGGAGATATCCACTCCATATTTTCTTCATCTTCGTTATTTATGGGATTTTCAATTGTTCCCAAACAGCCAGCCAAAAGCATTGAGGCGAGCACAATCAAAACCATCACAGGTGTTCTTGCCATGATTCTCCCACGGTAGTCACTACATTAAGGAACTTGGTTCATTGATTTTACCTTTAGAAATGAATAATCCGCAATAAAGACAAAATGGAGGAATAAAAATTTCAATCCGATTCTTATTATTTGATTGAATTATCCCAATAAGAATCCGCAGATAATGAAGATGACTTCTGAGCGAGAAGTTGCCCTTTTTTCATTATTTCATCACGCTTTTTCTTACCATTAGAATATATTAGAGTTGACAAAAAAAGCACGCCACCACCCGTGAAAGCCATGGCAAATGCATTGGGTTTAATTGGTAGGTCTTCAATATCATCGATTTTGGCATCATCTCCTTCATTTCCCTCATTATCAACTATGTCAATTTGTGCACTCAAATTGATGTGATCTCCACGCCCATCTATAATTTCTAATGATACATTATGCATCCCCGTTTCAAAGAAATCGTGTACGACAGAATGGTTTGTTGATATCGTATCATCATCAAATTGCCATACGTAAGAGTAAGGTGCCTGCCCACCCCAAACTTCGATAGAGAAATGTATGGCACCCACGGCATCGCTGGTTAAAGGTTCAAGTTGACTTGAATGTGAAATATATCCTGATAGTGATAGATTAACCATAATCATCTCTTCCTGACAACTTTCTGGACCACTGGTGAATTGAACACAATATGTCACATTAGTTGTCCCGCCAGCAGGTACGCTGGTGTATGTATGCTCAACCTCGGCACCATTGACAATTATCCCATCAAAGCCCCATGATATTGTAGCACCACCATAGTAATCCCATCCTTCACTCAAGGTTGCATCAGCGGAGAATGTAGCAGGAGTATCTATCGAAACTTGACTCGGGATTTGATATGTGAAATTACACATGGGACAATCTGGGGGGATTGGCACGGGATATTCGCAACTATCGTCATCATCGGTTGCACCCGGATCAAAATTGAGAGCCAAAGTATCCGTACAACCTAAAATCATAACCGGCTCGGGAGGGGGGGGCTCTGGGATTTCTTGTTTTACAGTATAATTTATTTCAAAACTAGTTTCATTACTCTGCCATCCATCTGCACTAATGTTGATTTGTACTATAACAGAACCATTCGCTATAATCATGCTTAGGTTCCAATCACTTGGCTCCAAAGTAAAGTTAGTTGTAGAGCCATTCCCGGGAATTGATGGGTTTACTACATTGATTTCAAAATCTATCCCTGCATCTTGATGTTGGATTAGAATATATTCGGGTACAATCCTTACGGAATTATTATTTTGAACAGCGCATTCAAGGACGAAAGTACCATCACTTTGCATTAACCGAGTCTCGTTTTGTGTGATTTCCCAATCCTCATCACATTTAATTTCAACATTAGATAAAACAGGTGGTGGATCAACTACAGGAGATTTCCCTACAATAAAAGAATAGGAATTATTGAATATTAAAATATACTCTTGTTCACCACTATTTTGCTCAAATAATCCTGTAATGAATGTATAATTTGTACCATTAACCCATCCATCGTACAAACTATCAAGAGATAATGAAACATGTTGAGAGCTGTAAGTTTGAGAAATGATTTTACCCGCTTCGCCATAAATTCCATATTCCTCATAAAAAGAAATTTTAATTCGATATGATGAACTCGAATTTGTATCAAAGGCATCAATCTCAAAACGGACTAATTCTTGAAATGTGACGTTATCGGCAACATCGTAGTATTCCTGTTGTGGCGTGACAACTAACTCAACATAAGGTGATGAATCTTTATCCCCTGATACTTGTGTCCAAGGCATTGCCAATAAAATGAAGGAAATCATCAACAATCTAGTTGCGTTAATTCTAGGCTTTGCTGAATCCCAAGCCATACTAACATGGCGATGGGGAGCCTTATTGCATATCATGATAACGCAGATTTGTGAACTCTGAGGATTGTCCACTACCATGAATAGAAAGTTACCAATTCGCTTTACGGCCCTTCCCTACTTGTTTTGCTCATCTGACTTATTTGAGGTGAAATGCCGAACACTTGGTATTACGAGTATTAATAGCATCATTATCAGAGGTATCACATAACTATTTTTCGTAGAATCATCAATAGTTAACGGCCCACCATTATCACTTGTAACCTCTTTATTTGCCAACTTACAATCCATTTCATCAAGTACCTGTTCAGCGAAGAATACATTACACTGAATTCTCTCAATCTCTGTATTCCTAAGGATAATATCAGCTAGAGTAGTGTTGTCGATTTCATTGCGGATATCATCCATTTCGGAAAATGCAGAGCCGTAATAGAGGCGATCTCCATCTCTCAATCTTGTGAATTGCTCCTTAATGATGACATGCATTGTTTCTCCAAGGGCTGAATTGTTGATGTGGTCTTCTGCTAACATACCAATTAATGCATCAACACTATCTATGTCTGGATAAGTACTGCTTAAGGCTGCAATAGTGTGATTATCGCTCGTGAAATCACTCCAATTCGTATATGGTGCTAATCCGAATGCTTCACGAACGGTATTGAAATCTGGTATGCCATGGTCACGCCCTCTCTGTACATCAATAGCACACAAATCCATTCCTCCCGCCCCAGGGGGCCCAAACATCTGGTTACGTAAGTCATCAACAAACATTAGGTCGTTTTCTGGTTGGACATTGTGCGCAAGTCCGCGGATTATCGAATCAATCCCCCCCTCCTCAGTAATTGGAGTGACGTCAAAGAATCCCTCTCTAAGAGTCAGATGGCCTTGGGATACCGGCATTCTAGTCTCATTCAGTCTGAACATCGTACTGCCAATTTGACTATGCCCCATACGGAAAGCAACTGTTGCAAACTCATTGGAAATTGACGGGTCAATTGTTGAATCATATCCACTATAAGAGTCTAATTCAATTCCAAGTGAGGGTAAGAATTCATTGTAAGTAACTGATTCAATTAATCCAATATTTATGTGCCTCGCATACTGGTAAACTTGCTCATCTGTCCAATTAGTATTCCTATCCAAAATTTCACCAGCTAAACGATTGTGCTCCCTCACAAAAAGTGTATGTATTGAAAGTAATGCGACGTGCTCATTCGCCCTACCATCTCCTGCAACAAAAGAATTTGAAAAATTGAAGCCGGCGAATGACATTCCAGGAGTGGTAGGGTCTTCTGCATAATTTGCTTGAGGAAGTAAGTCACCTTCCTCAAAATCAGTGACTTTCATTCTACCTCCTTGGTGTTCACGTAGCCAATCAGCACGTTGCGCATCACTTCCATAAACTACTGAACCATCTATCCAAGTTGTGATTGTGTTGGGGTGTTCTCTTTGATTTAGAGGGTCACCGTTCCCAGTATCATTAACCACTAAAGAACGGAAAAATCTCATTTGTAATCCGCCAGGGAATCCCATCCATTCATCTGTTTCGGAAATTGGAATATATGCTGTATCAGGTTGATCTTGGTCAGGTGTTCTACCATCTTGAGTTGTTGTATGGTCAATCTCATGAGTGATGAACTGCCCCCATAACCAGTTGAAGTCAGACAAACCTTGTGAATCTGGATGAGATTGATCTTCTTGGCAGAGTGAATTACTAATTTC
>CAUZNH010000070.1:0-5856 GCA_963581345.1 Candidatus Thalassarchaeaceae archaeon
CTTTGACTGACATCCAAGGCGCTAGCCGTTGGTTTACTCAAGGCTGGATTACTTATTCAAATGAATCAAAAATCAAACAACTTGGAGTTGATGAAAGTATTTTCGTTCCTGATGAAGGAACGGCTGGTGCCGTCAGTTCAGAAGTTGCTGAGGCAATGGCAATTGGAGCCGCTAAGGAATCAGGCGCTGATATGACAATAGCTGTAACAGGAATTGCAGGGCCAACTGGTTCTACCGAATCAAAAGAAGTTGGCCTCGTTTGGGTAGGAATTTATCTTGATGACAAAGTTACAACGAAGTGCGCAGAATTTGGCCATGGTGACCGTCACAGCAACAAGGAGGCTTTCACCACTTTTGCCCTTAGAGTTGCTTTGGAAGTATGGGGGGAACACCATGAACAACAGAACGCAGAGAGTGAATCTTCAGATGAAGAGGGTTCAAAAACGCCTACAAGCGTCCCTGCAGCCCTAAATTTACTTGACGAGGGGCCCCAAACAGGAGACTGGCATGGAGACGTGGCTTGGTCAGAAGGTGATGATGAGCCTAAACCTGATTCAGGTGAAGACCCAGCCATACCTGATTCCGATATCGTTTGGGGTGAAGAGTAGGTACTCTAATTCTAACCCATTCAAACTGTGGATTATTTTTCAAGCGCAATTGCTTAGAACATCCTCGTCCGCCTTGAAGATATGGCGGACGGGGGCTGGCGTAAAATCTCATTGGATTTACTCGCGGCGCGGTTGTTTCCAGCGGCAGACATCAGTGAAAGATTGTTAGCGATTGATAATCTAGACCAATTAATTTCTATTGCAGTTGATGAAGGAATTACTGGATTATTGACCAATGAAGTATTATCAAACCTTGAACAAAAATCTCGCTCTGCAACGAGCGAGCCTGGGAAAGATGATGAATCTGATTCGCGATCTGAATCTGAAGACTTCAACGAGATGGTTCCGGTTCTTGATGCAGCAAAACAAGATTCGGGCAACAAGACAACACAGGGGCGAGTCCTCGCCCCGATTAGTCCACCTGAACCAAAACCAGCGGACCGTCCTCACGGACTTCCACATTACTCTCTAGAAGGATTCCCAATGCTAGCAACTGATGTTGATATTGAGTTAGACGTCCACTTTGACATTACAGGAAAAAGTACTACTGAAGGGAAACTAAGTGATATTATTTCCCACTTCAATAGCCGTCTGGAAAAAATAAAAAGGATGCTAATTACTTCAGGTAGATTACCAAATAGACCGATAGAAACCAATCAACTTGCCCGCAACAAATCACGTTATTCAGACAGCAACAATACTGCTACAATCGTTGGACTGGTCAATGATGTCAGGCATAAAGGTGAAAATCTCCATTTCAAAGTAGAAGATATTAGTGGCGAGATATTTTGTGTTCTCCGACCACCGCGCGCTATGGATAGTTCACCCGCTGCAAAGCGGCGACACACCATTGCAGTTGCAGGTCTAATGGAAGACGATGTTGTAGGAGTGACAGGCTTCATCAATCCAAATAGCAGGGACATGCTGATAGTCGAAGATATCCATCTTGCACCGATGACAAGGCACACAAAACGATGTGCTGAGGAGAACCAAGCGGTATCTGCTGCTTTTGTATCAGATATTCATGTTGGGTCCAAAACATTCCTTCACAACCAGTGGGATAAATTGGTGAAATGGTTTCACGAAGACCCACTTGCGAAGACCATCAAATATCTAGTTCTCTCAGGTGATGCTGTTGATGGAGTAGGGATTTACAAGGACCAAGACAAAGAATTAGAGATTGTTGACATCTACAAACAGTACGAAGAAGTGGCTCGTCTAACCGAGTTATTACCCGATTGGGTGGAGATCATCATCCTGCCAGGTAACCACGATGCGGTGCGCCCTGCTGAACCACAACCATCTCTAGACCCAATGATTCAGCAATATTTCAACAGCGCCACATTTGTTGGTAACCCTTGTGATTTCAGCCTACACGGGGTGCGTACTCTTGCTTATCACGGAGTGAGCATCATGGACTTTGTTTCATCAATAAAACACGTAACATTCAGTAAGCCAGAGGCTGCCATGGCTGAAATGCTGGAAAGGCGTCATTTAGCACCATCTTGGGGTGGCAAAACGCCACTGTCCCCAGAACCAGAGGACCACATGGTGATTGAGGAGATTCCAGATATATTTGTCACAGGACACGTACATGGACATCACTGTGGAGATTACAAGGGAAGCACTCTGATTCAAAGTAGCACTTGGCAGGACCAGACAGGATACATGCGAATGCTTGGATTCCAGCCAAAACCGTGTATTCTAACAGTTGTCAATTTGAATACACACAAGACTGCTTCCATACCATTTGCATAAGCCGGGACTATCTAGAGTTCCGACGGGAAGGATTCCCCTGGAAAAAGATGTGGCCAAAGGTCGCGGCAATCTTTGCCCTCAACAATAGGCACTCCAGCTTCTTTGAATCCCTCAAAGGCCATTTCTTTACTTGGATTAAATCCAATGAATCTACTTCCAGGAATCATCATGGAAAGGTCGGTATGATTGTCACCCACCGAACATATCTGCTTTGGCTCGAGGTCGTTGATACGGCACAACTTCTCAACCATGTCTCCTTTGTAGTGAGCCGGAACTCTCACTACACCCTCATCTTGAAGGAATCCTTGTTCATCATACTGGAAGCCATTTGCTATCCAGTCATCAACTTTCAACATTTGAGCAATTGAGCCTATTAGCAAATCAACACCTGCACTTACGATGGCCACTGCCACCCCCCTCTCTTTGAGAGCATCCACCAAATCTCTAGCACCAGGATTTAGGTTTACACCTTGGTAACAACGAATTAATTCGTCGCGATGGATTTTTGGATTAACCCGCTTCCAATGTTGAATATCATCAGCCATGAACTCTTCATCAGAAATCCCCCCCTTTAGGAATTGATCTAACATAGGTCCACTATTTGTGCCAAAATGTTCGTGAATAATGCGCCACGAAGAGATGGTGTCTATGAGTACCCCATCACAATCGAATACTACCGCTCGTAACTCCATGCTCACAACTCATGTTGCGGTTGTAATGGTCTCTTATGAATGGAATGATTAAACTGCTGAACTAGATCTATTCCTGTTCAGACTTTTCATAGTGAAAAAGTGTAATTTATATCTTAATATTAACATTCAAGGGTTCAAAATGAGAAAAGGCCCCACCACCGCTCAGCAGATGCCGAACAGAGGCGGGGCCAAATCAGCCTTACCGAAAACAGAGCTCACGCTCTGCAACGGAAGGTCGGGTGCTCAGGGGCCAAAGCCCCCAAGCATCCCTGCATTTCAGCGCCCGAAGGCGCATCGTATTACACACTTCAGCGGATGCTGGTTGGTGATGCAGTGTACTGCTTCAACATGTACGCACCGCCGCCAGGCAATTCGTACTGAATGTCAATCAATGCTGAGTCGATGAGACCGTCATTGTCAGTCATTCTGATGAAGATTCTGTCACCAGGTCCGAAGGTTGTGATACAAGGTGCACCACCACGCTCACATTGAGATATGTCATCCCAGAAGGTTACCATATTCTCGCTGTTACGAGGAGCGAACCCGTACACATTCTCTGCATCTCCACCACCAGGTGCAAGTGCAGTCTTGTACACTTGCGTTCCACTAGCATTGGTCCACAATACAGAGACTGTCACTGCCTGAGTGGCTAAGTCTGTAGCTGCATATGATGTGGTAACTCTCCAGTGCCATTGGTCCTGTTGTAGTCCACTGATCTCTTGTACAGTAATTGCTTCTGCTGAGAAGGTCAATCTTGGTGTACCCTTAGTGCTGGTGTCTGCGAGTGAGCCTGCCCACACGTAGATTACACCAGCCAAGACGACTGTGATTGCAACAAGAAGGATGGTTGCGATAACTGGGCTAACTGCACGGTCATCGTCAATCATTGATTCCTCCTCGAAATCTTCCTCGTCTTCTTCCGCTCGAGAGCGGCTAAGTAGAGCACCAACGAATACGCCGACTAAGCCGACTGCCATCAATGTTGGAGCGAACGAAGCAACAGCCTGTGCTGCCTTGGTCTCCACAATGAGTGGTAACTCGCTGTTGGTACCTGAAGCAGTCATGTTGTTGTCTGCCCAGTTCTTCTCTTCTAGAGCTGGCCTCTCGTACTTCGAGTTGTCAGTGTATTGACCAGTGAATGGATTCACTGTCATTATGTCTACGAACACACGAACATCCTCAGATGTCTTGTTCATTCGGACGTAATTTCCAACCTCAACTGTTCCACCGTAGTCAGGTAGTGCTAGTACACCGTTTCCTGGACCATTGCTTCCAAGTCTTACACTGCTCTGGTATATACCATCACAGCCAGTACATTCAGCGTCAACGATATAGAATGACACTTGCAAATCGTAGAGATACTTGTATGTCCCATCTGAGTTGATTGGAGCATCTCCATCAGTGTGCTGAAGGTTAACTGACACCGGTACCATAGTTCCGGCTAGAATACCGTTAATTCCCTTGAAGTCAAATGGATCAGGGTTAGGTCGTACTTCGTCGAAGTTGTAGTCTGGTCGCAATTCCACTAGGTTGTGAACATTGATGAGTATCTGATGTTCGCTGCTGGTCTGCGAGTAACAGTTAGTAGTTGCATCACCATCAGTTGCAAGAACATTACATGCATCTGACTGTACGTAATCGTACTGTGCTGGTATTGCATCTTCAGGAGAATCCCAAAGAATCAAGTTCATCAAACAGTAGTCACCAGATCTTGGTGCCTTCTGGTGAATTCCATCATCTGGTATTCCATCACCATCTGCATCCTGTAGCATATCCCACTCGCTGCTAGTTGCATCTGTGGTAGCATCAGGAATCAAATCAATTTCCATTGTGTGCGCTGCATTGTCAATATCTACTGAGAAGTAGTTAGTGTATTGACACTTGTCAGTGTAGTACTGAGAGTTATCGATTGTCCAATATAGTTGCTCATTGGTGTTATCGTTATCGCTCATCATGTCGGTCAGATCAATTGTTAGTAGGTCAGAATCTTCTGTGTCCTCATCTACAGACCACCACCATGCATCGCCCTCACTATTTGGAGCATTGGCAGTTGAACGGATTGTATCTGCTGTACCATCTTGGGCTAGAGTCTGGATGACTGAGCCGTTATTTACATCCCATGGGATAATACGAGTATTATCGTTAGTTGGTTGTACTGTAAATGGTACGCTGATTGTTGCCGCAGCATCATTGATTGATGCACCGTCTGAAAGATCCAATACGATGTTACAGGTTCCGCCATCTTCACTTGCCTCATTGAGGTCAATTTCTAGAGTGGTTCCGCCGTTAATGCTTACATCGAATGGTGTACAATCTACTGGGTCAGTAACTACTGTCCATGTGTAGGTTTGAGGTGCTTGCTCAGTATTGTTGTCAGCATTCCTGTCTTGCTCATTAGCTAGACCGTCACCGATTCCCAAATCTTGAACAAATCCTTCACCAGATGCGCCTCCCAAGAACTTGGTTAGCAAATCCCAGCCTCGCTCTTCACCGGTCACTGGATGTGGCCTCTGAGGTTCGTCATAGGAGTTGTAGACCGCGTTACCGTTAGCATCAATGCCTTCAGTAAATACTGGTAGACCTGCTGAGTGTCGTGGGTTGTTGATTACTGGAGCGTCATTGACGTTCTCAACACCAACAAGCATTGACTGACTGCTGTACAAGCCGTGTCCATCTGTGACAACCAGGTATAGTCTCTGGTTACCAAACTCATTCGCATCTGGAGTGATGGTCATTGTTTGACCTGTCAAATCATATGCGTATGGCGATGTTGCATTGCTTGGGTTTGTAGCATCATT
>CAUZNH010000071.1:0-5843 GCA_963581345.1 Candidatus Thalassarchaeaceae archaeon
GAAGCGATGCTATTTGCTAAACAAAAAAACCCCGAATTATCTGTATCTCTTTGCCAACCCGGCGATGTTATTGAAGCAATGAGAGGGGTGGTGGGGACCACTATCACACAATGATTCTCTTGACTAAACTGAGTAATTTAGCATCGGTAATTTGGCGGGCCACACGGGGTTCGAACCCGCGACCGACGGATTAAGAGTCCGTCGCTCTACCTGACTAAGCTAGTGGCCCGCCTTGCCGGGCGTGCCTCCCCTATTTGACCGAAACGGATGCTGGAAATCAAGACAGTCTACCATTCGGTTTGATTCTCACTTCAGTTCCATCGTTTGAACCGATGATGACTACATCTGCCATGTTTGTGAATAGCCCGACTTCAACAACTCCAGCAACTCCTCGAATCTGTGCTTCAAGGGCTACTGGGTCAGAAATAGTAGGGCCGAACTTGCAGTCAATGATAAAATTCCCATTATCGGTGATTAAAGGTTGATCACCACCACGCCTAGTGGCTTTGCCAGGACAGATATTTTGAAGGTGTCTTGAGGTGATTTCCCAGCCAAATTGAACGACCTCAACAGGTAATGGGAACTCCCCTAGTGTGGGTACATCTTTGCGCGGGTCTGTCACGACAACCATTGAATCTGATACTTGTGCAACAATCTTTTCACGGGTTAGAGCACCACCTCCTCCTTTGATTAGGTGAAACTGTGAATCGAACTCATCTGCACCATCTATAGTTACTGACAAACGTTCAACCTGATTCCATTCAAGTAATGGTATCCCAAGGCTTCTAGCCAATTTTTCAGTTTCAATACTAGTGGGTACTCCTCTGATTTCCAGCCCTTCTTCAGCCATCCTTCTGCCAAGTTCAATTACTGTGTGTTTCACAGTTGATCCAGTACCAAGTCCGACATCCATTCCAGATGTCACAAATTCGCAGGCTGCAATGCCTGCAGATTGTTTAGCCGCCTCAACCTCATCCATCGCTCTCAAACTGTCGGGGGGGTTGACACAGCATATCATTTGGGGCTAAATCATGCCTGAATAGGTTGTAACTTGCCGCCGAATCATTGACAAACCTGCCTATGTTCTCCGAACATGATGTGGCGTAGTCCAAGACCCCTTCTTGCTCCCGCATTTCTTTTCCTAATTTTTGTCATATCTTCTCTAGCACCATTGTTGATGGAACCTGCAACCCTACCTGACACCGTCAAAAAGATGGGAACAGGATTGAACACTCCAACTACTGTTTCTGTGGTTAGTTATCCCGATGGGACATCAAATGCGTTGCAATTAGAAGTTCCCGTTGACCATGCAGTTACTGGGCTTGGCCTTTCACTTGAACCTCATATTTTACCTCGAACGGAGTCAATTTCATGGGATTCGAATTCTGATTGGAATATGTCTGGAGTCATTACAGATGGTGTTGATTTCAATGGCACAGAAGGAATGAAGGTCCAACCAAGGGAAATTAGTTGGGATTTTGAATACCCAAATAACGCTGCTTTTACAGCTTCAGGTTGGACGATGGGTACTGGTTGGTATTTTGGATATGATTCATGTTTAGGCCAATCAGGAGGTGTTCATGGCGGGACCAAGGCGATTTACACATACAATTGCAATTATCCCAATAATATTCCATCATCAGGGTATTATGCTACATCACCGGTTGTTGATTGTAGTTCTTGCTCAGGTAGTTGGGAGTTGAAGTACTGGAAGCGTTTGGGTATTGAATCATATTACTATGATGACGCCCAAGTCCATGTTAAAAATCAACAAGGGAGTTGGGCGACGGTTTGGGATTGGAGCGGAAGTGGCACAAACCCAAGTAGTTGGACACAAATGACCCACGATATCTCAAGTTATGTTTCTGGTAACTCTAATCTTCAAGTTCGATTCAAACTTGGAAGAACTGATGGTTCAGTCACATACACTGGTTGGAATGTAGATGATGTTGAATTCAAACCGGCAGGAGCAGGATTAGGGACGGGGGCGAATTGGACATCTCCTGCTTTTGGCCCTTCAGCTACTGGTTCATTACAATCTCAAAAAGGTGCATATGGTTTGATGAGTATTGATGCAACGGTCCCATCTGGATCATCTCTTACTTGGACTATTCTTGATGGGATTTCGAAACAGCCAATCCCTGGATATGAAGACATCAACACATATGTTCACGATTTAGGAGGGATTGACTCAGAAAAGCATCAAACATTAAGAATCAAATTACATATGAATCAACCTACTGGGGCTAATTCGCCAATTATTCATGGCGTGCATGCTCAAGGAAGATATGTGTCATCATTCAACTCAAATCCGGGGTGGACTGGAAGTTTGAATTGGGATGGTAATTCTTTCCCCGGCAGTGGTACAATTGATTCTCCAATTCTTGAATCAAGAAGACCAATTTCACGAATACGCACAGATATAACGTCATCTGGTGCCGGTGCTTGGCAGATGAAAATAAACGATGACGCATGGGCTAATGCACCTCAAGGAACTTGGCACACCTTGTCTACTTATTCTCACAAAGTTCAATTTCGTTGGACGGGTAGTTCATCATCTTCTGATTTAATGGCAATAGACATCCAAATTGATACTGGGGGAATGCCTGAATTACCAAGAATTGATGTTGGGGAAGATGGAATAATTGAGTGGGGCATTAACAATCCTAGTATTGGGAAATGGGGGTGGCAGGACAGGCTTTCCGACGGTTCGTATTCAAAAGATTTCACTTGGACAACCCCTGCTACAAAACAGATAG
This sequence comes from Candidatus Thalassarchaeaceae archaeon, assembly GCA_963581345.1. Lineage (GTDB taxonomy): Archaea > Thermoplasmatota > Poseidoniia > Poseidoniales > Thalassarchaeaceae > MGIIb-Q1. The sequence goes on from CAUZNH010000071.1 coordinate 2,760, forward strand.
GTGTTTGGTTACCTAAAGATGGCCTTGATGTGATGAGTTACACATTATCACCATCTTCCTCAGGAGTTGAGAATCTTTCAACTAGCCTAACTATTTCTGGGACTGAAGTGATGAGTAGGTCAATTGGTACCACTAGTGTAGTTAATCTAGTAATAATGACACCAGCAGAAATTACTGACATCAATTCTTTACTGGTAAACGGCTCATCAATTTGGCCATCTCCTGGTATTAAAACTGGAATTGAGTATGTTCAAGCGGTATTTTCGGTAACCAGTGACTATGGTGGGGTTCAACTTGGTGGTATTGCCGCAGTACATCATCCAACTGCTAATTTAAATTATGATTCGGGAGATGAAATGGTTTGGGCAGTTAATGACCTGCTACCATATAGCACAATTTCCGGGGGCTCAAAGTTTGTTCCGATAACAGTTCAAATGAGTAATCCCGGTACCCTCATTGCAACTATTAATTCTCTAAATTATAGCAATGAAATGACCACTGATTCTTTGACCATATTGAATGGTACAACGACCCTTGCTCCTTCTAGACAATGGCTCGAGGTAAATAGCACGCACAGCGCTCCTGTAGGAACGGTTGCCGCCGTACAGATGGATTTGATTGGAACAATGCATCAAGTCAGGATGCTTTGTCAGAATGATGGTACTTTGGCAGTTGTTCTTGGTTCAACCGATGCTGAGATGGTTCAATGGAAGCAGGGTGATGGCTGTGAAATGAATATCAACGGCTCTGATGTTGATAGTGTGATGAGATTCAGACTCAATGCATCTTGGGATGATGATCCAATCATGACGATGAAAGTCAGGTTGGTATTGATTGATGGTAGAAGGAGTGTACCGAAGTTGCAAGCTTTTGGAGTCGGCCAAAACTTGGCTATTGAGAATGATGTTGAGGTGGTAGCATGGGAAATGTACAACCAAAATGGTGATCCTATACCCACAAACAGGCAATATCTACAATCAAACTCACCTATTACGATTCGAGTTGACCTTGGTTTCCCTGGAATTGACCGTTGGCTGGCTCCAAGGGCTGGTGATGTAGCGGTTAGAGTGTTTGAAAATGGTTTGGTGATTGCAAATAGCACATCATTAGTTAACGGTTCTATAGGTTTTAACCTATACACACCTTTTAGTTCTCAACCAGTTGAATATAAGATTGATGCTTATGCCTTGTACGGGCAAGAAAATGTATCTTCAATCATTTTGAATCGAACCTATGAGATTGACTCACTAGCTCCAATGGCGATTAATCAGAACATTCGAAAATACGACCACCTAGAACAATCTTTGAACCAATTGATCAATATTGAGGTCTATGACAGGCCACTATTGCCTGACGACCTATCGCTAATGTTATGGAGGGATTGGACTGATGATTTCAACGCTGATGGTAAACCGAATGCTACTGAGTTCATTGAATATGCCATGCAGGCCCCTTCTAATACGAGTAAAGCACAGGGTAATTACACATTTTCCTTTGATGATACCGATGGTCCTAATGGGGGAATAGTTGCAGGCTACATCTCTGGTTCTGATGCTGCTGGTAATGAAATCACTCGGGGAGGTGGCCCTGGGGTTGATGAGCAACTATTCACTTACCAATTGGCACAAGATGGCCAGCCTTGGATAGTTGGCCAAGGTGGATTCGTTGATGGTGATCATAGTTGGTTACATCCAGCAACGGTGTATGAAATTGTTATTCCATTTGATGAACCTAATGGTTTGTCCGATTTAGATTATGTTCAATTCCAACTTGCAAGCAATTCAATAGTTGATTCATTAGAAGTCCTTTGGAATGCTACTACAAATCGATGTAACGGCACAGGACAATATCTGCTTGTTAGCTCGTGTCACATCCACGCTCGTAGTGGTGAAATCTCACCATTCACTCAGGAACTAGAATTACGCATGGAATTTACGTTAGATTGGGGACTTCCTATTGAGAATGACCTACGGCGTGCTCCAGCAATTACTGTAAGAGATAGAAGCGGTTCCGAATCTTGGTTAGAATTGCCGCAATTGCGATGGCGATTTTCGCCTAACTTAGCAATATCATCGGAGAGCATTCAATTGGAGTCAGAAGGTGGTACAATAATTGACCAAAGTGTTTGGGTGCAACCAGGTACTGGGTTAAACATCTCAGGTCAGGTGACCTTTGTAGAAACGGGATTAGCACCTACATTATCGTTTGATGTGTCAATTCTTCTTGATGGTCAACGTACGTTAACTTCTACAGTAAACGGATACTTTTCATCCCAACTTAACGCGCCAACCGAATCAAAAAGTCACGCTCTGTCCTTTGAATTAACAGGCCTTCCTCCTGAAGCGGTTGATGCAACAGATCCTACTGGGACTTTATTTTGGATAGAGGTGGATAGTAATCCACCATTACCGGTTTCGATTGATGCGCCTCGTGAAGGAACAAAAATTCCTTTAGCAGATTTATCTGATGTAAGAATTGAGTTGCGACTATCTGAGCAAGAAAAACTCAATCTTGATTCCCTCCAACTTTTCTTCAAGGTTTCTTACGCAAGTCAACCAAATGGTGCTGCATTGATTGAAGGCTCATCTCCCTTGAACGTATCTGGTTCTCCAGTTGGGCAATCAATTTCAGCAGTCTCAACCTTCGATGTTGCAAGCCGTCTTCCGGAAGATTCCTACTCTGATGCATTGATATTGTCAATATGGGTAAAAGGAAGTGATTTAGCAGGCAATGGGATGCAGTCTTCTACATTATTCAATAGTGGCTCTTCACCATTCGCATCATGGGATATTGAACACTTGGCTGCTGATGTTGAATTAACCCAAGTCACTTATTCACGTAGTGGTGAACTTGAAATTGGCCAGACAACAATGGTCACAATAGAATTCAGGAACGGTGGATACACTCCAGGAAGCGTGAAATTCCTTGCTTATGAAATGGGACGGGATGGTGCCAATCGCTCATTAACACCAGTCCCTATATCTGTAGTGGTTCCTGTTGATGAGAGATTGACGTACGACATTGATTGGATTCCAGAGGAAAAAGGTGAGAGATGGGTAGTAATTACCCTAACCGATGGAAGTT
>CAUZNH010000072.1:0-5829 GCA_963581345.1 Candidatus Thalassarchaeaceae archaeon
CAGGCCATGATTGGTTTCGGTCAAATACCCATGAAGCATTGTCAAAATTATCACCAAATCCATCCAAATCAAAGTCATACCATTGGGTAATCTCATCAGGGAACCAATCGCCATTGTCCCCCACAGGATAATCACCATGACCATCTCCATCTCGGTCTCCACATTGGGACGGATCATCTTTGAAGAGATCTGGATTATTGCCATTGTCGTTATCACCACAGCCATCTCCATCTTGGTCTAACCATTGAGTAGCATCATTAGGGAACGGGTCACCAGCATCGGAATATCCATCCCCATCCGTGTCTTTACAACCGGTGCGGTCAATTGATGAATTTCCATTAAATCCAGGGCATGCATCGCCGTTAGTTCCGCTTGCATTATCCCCAAATCCATCTCCATCAGCATCACACCACTGGGTTGGATCGTCAATGAAAGCATCACCAGTTCCGGCCCCTTCTCTGCAAGCAGGCCAATTAGCGTCAGGATCTGACCACCCATCTCCGTCAGTGTCGTAACATGCGAGCCTGTCCCAATTAGAATCACCATATACCAGGGGGCAGCCATCTGAACGGCTGGTAAATTGCTCGTCACCAAACCAATCTCCATCACTGTCATTCCACTGTTCATCATCAGTAGGGAATGCGTCAATGTCATCTCTTTGGACTGGTGTCATACTAGTAATTAGAATACCAGGCCAATCAGAAGGCCGAACTGAAACCCAAGATGCATTAGCGAAGTTATCTCCATAATTATCCCCGTCGGTGTCATCCCATTGTGTTGGGTTGTTGGGTAGTCGGTCTACAGTTCCAATTGGATTGGGGTCTCGAGTATCACCGATGTTGTCTGGATGTCCATCACCATCAGCGTCAGCCCATTGATATTCATCGTTTGGATAGGCATCATTCAGATCAGACCACCCATCTCCATCAGTATCTAGACAGCCAAATCGATCTTCAGTAGAAGTTCCCGCTACATTCGGGCACTCATCAGGCTCATTTGCTGGTGCAGGGTTATCTCCAAATCCATCGTTATCAGTATCATTCCATTGTGTGCCGTCTTCAGGGAATGCATCATCATTGTTTAGTACTCCATCATTGTCAATATCAGGGTCAACTATCCAGTGGTAAATACCCTCATCATTTCGTCCATGTGCGGAGATAATGTAGTCACCATCAGGATGCCAACCAACCCCGTAAATACTACCACAATTATTTCCATTGCCGCTAGAAGTACAACCACCCGGTCTAGGTGCTGACATAGTGTCAATAATAGTCGCGGAATTTGCATCTACTTTGAATATCCTAAGACTAGCTCCGTCTGATTGATAATATGTCATTGCTGCAACAACTTGAGTACCATCTGGCGAATATTCTACATCATTACATGAGGTAGATGTATCGTATTTCCAATTTTGTAATCCACTTGCTACATCGTAAAGTCTTACTCTTGCTGCTCCATTATCATACGCTTCACAAGTAGTAATGGTGTTTCCATCCGGAGACCAAGCCACACCATTGTTCACTCCTCTGTTGGTATTGATTGTCCTGTTGACATTCCAACTTCCTGTATTGTAAATCCAAACATCCTCGCTGCCTCCGATAAGAATTCTACTGCCATCAGGACTCCAATCCACTGAATAGAAATTAATCTCAGAATTGGGATTAAATGAGGTTATTTCAGAACCATTCAATGAATTGTAAATTTGTACTTCCCCACTCCCACTATTTCCCGATCGGCTAATTACTACTGCAATCATAGTTCCATCAGGACTGTATGCAACTTCATTAGCCTGTTCCCCGTTATCAAGATCTATTGAAAATAATGGGGTTACATTACTAGAGTAGTAAGTAAACAATTCTTCATCATCAGTAATCGCTGCTATAAACATTCCATCCGGCGACCAATCTGCATCCTGAATTGCATCTCCACTAAATTCAACAGATTTCAAATTCGTCTTACTTGTTGTATCCCAAATTCGTAGCCATCCGTTTGAACTTCCCCACCCACCAGTATCTTCTGTAGTCAAGTATTTACTACCATCATAGTTGAATAATGAAACATATTGGCTATCACTCATTGATTGCCGGTTATCTTCTAGAAATCCACCTGCTTGAATGGTCCACGGGTCGGCGAAATCACTTGTACCATCACCGTCTCTATCAGGACATCCATCTCTGTCAACAGTGCTATTGCCAAATGCTACTGGGCAATCATCTGCGCTATCATCCACACCATCACCATCAGTGTCAAATGCCGAAGCCATCGGTGCAAATAGTACTAGAGTCATGGCTAATGAAATCATGATTGCTCGAACCCTAAAATTCTCTAGAGTCCACTTTGCCATGTTTCGCGGAATAGTATACCTAAAAAGGGTTTATGGCGCCCACGCATCAAAAAAAAAACGCTATGAAAGGTAGTATTCAATAACAAAGTAGACGATAATCCAACAACAGAGAGGCGAATGCTTCAATGGGGACAATAGGCACAGCGGGTTCAGATGTCAGAGACTCCACTGCGTGTTTCGCTCTCGGTTAATGACCGCGTGTTGCTCCACTTGTTTGAGAATGACCATCAGGCAGACCACTTCATCGTAACCGCTCCAGTCACTCGTCCAGGCATTGCAGAATCTTGTGGTCTCCATCCACCGAATGTTAGCCGCGCCATGCGCCCGTTATTGAAGCAAGGTTTCGTGAGTGAGCATACTCGCCAGATTCGTGGCGAGGCCCGACGACATAAGACGTGGCAACTAACCGAAAATGGTAGAGAGGAAATCAATAATCGGCTGCCTAAAATCAAGAAGACCAGCGTTCTCATCAGGGGGAGAGATGGGGAAATGCTTGAAGTGGAAGCGGGTGAAGCCGCTGATAGACTTGACAGTAATCTCACTCTGCTACAAGTGTTAATGATGGTAATCGCAGAAGGAATGCTACAGTATGGGGATATTCGTCTTGGCCGTATTGAAAAAGGCGATGACAAACCTCCACCAGGGCGCTTGCAAATCCTAGCTGGTGCCCATTCAACATATCATGTCAGGGCACCAAAGACTCGAACAGTACATGGTAGGAGTGATGAGAGAGCCTTACTTGATGCATGGTATGAGGGCCGAGAGCCAACTCTTGTTGTTAGTGGGATTGCCGGATGTGGAAAGACAACCCTTGTTTCTCATTGGTTGAATCCGCGTCTTGACGATGAACCAAACCTCAGAGTCATGTATTACCCATGTCAGCCGTGGGATACTGCTATTGGGATTGCAACAAGTATTCTCCATCGACTGGGGATTGAATCCAAAGGCAGTTTGAGTTGGGACCCCTACAGTATCCTTGAATCATTGCCGATGTCACCAAGTGGAAAATTCGACATTGACATGTATCGCCGTCGCCTCACAGCCTATCTCACAGACCCAGAAAAACTGAGGGAGAAAGTGTTTGAAAAATTAGAAGAGAAGAGTGAAACACCACCCTATATTTTGTTAGTATTAGATGATGTGCATAATGTTGAAGTTGACTCAGCACACCTATTGGGTTCACTATTACAAGTTGCAGATCAAACTCCACTGCGTATGTTACTAATTTCTAGGACAACTCTCTCTTTCTACGACCGACGTGACGTCCACACTCGTGGTTTAGTATCAGAATTACCTCTCCGAGGACTAACCTTAGAAGAAGTTGAACAATGGATTGCCAAGTTTGACGTGCCGTCCCCACCTGAACCAGAGGAGGTTCACAAGATGACAGGAGGACACCCTTTGGCCGTTGAATTATTAGAGATGTATGGGGAGGTTGTACACGGTGATTGGTTAAGATTCCTTGATGAGGAAATATTACAAGTTCTTCCAGAAAAGCACCGTGATTTATTGGCTTACTTGGCCGCAGCAGAAAGACCAATCCCTTGGTCAACATTGGCTTTGGCGGCGGGAGTAGATGGAACTCCGCCGTCTGAATTATTGAGTCGTGGAATCATTGTTGAGTTAGCTGATGGGCTGTGGCTACACGAGGCAATCCGCGAGAGATTATTGCGGGAAGTTGGCGAGTCAATGGATGAGCGCCGTAAAGCGATCTCAACAGCGATGAAAAATGCCTAAGGATGAATTAATCAGTTCATGTGCCGGTTTAACCAATCGTCAAATCCACCTTTTTGCATTGCTCCGGAATGTTGGTCTACTGGTTCACCATTGTGGAACAGCACTAGGGTTGGAATGCCGCGCACTCCGAAGCGGCCAGGAGAGTTCTGGTTGTTGTCAACATTGACCTTTGCGATGGTCAGATTATCACGCTCGTCTGCAATTTGTTCTAGCACAGGTGCAATCATTTTGCATGGACCACACCACGGCGCCCAAAAATCAACCAAAACCCATTCATTTTCTGTTGTTACTGTATCAAAAGTCTCGTCTGATGTTTCTACAATTGCCCCTGCCATATCACTATCTCCTGTGCAACCTTTCCCCTCAGGCGAGGGTCTTTGAACCTGCCGTTATCAATGTGAAGGATTGAGAACCCCTTGCCTCTCGGGTGGTTTGAGGGGAACGTCATGATTGTATGTCCAAGTATTTTGACCGCTGACTATTGTAATTTAGGAAAAGTGGTTGATGACGCGGTTGCCGCAGGAATTGAATGGATACATCTAGATGTGATGGATGGTAATTGGGTAATCAACAAAACCATTACTTTTGGTCCAGCATTAATCTCATCAATTAGAAAGCGAGTTGGTAGCGAAATATTCCTTGATTGCCATCTAATGATAACGAATGCTGATGATACTTGGATTCAGTATGTTAATGCTGGAGTTGATTTATTGATTGCCCATGTTGAAGCAGTAGATGATTTTCCAAAGTTAATAGCAAATTTACATGGTGCAGGCTGTCAAGCTGGCTTAGTATTGAACCCAGCAACCACTCTTGATGAAGTTCTCCCCCTTCTCCCCGATCTTGACTTGGTGCTATTCATGTCAGTAGTTCCTGGAAAGGGCGGCCAATCTTTCATGCCAGAAATAGAAAGTAAGGTGCGCGCTCTTAGGGCAGCGGTAGATGCACAAATTTCCGACGGTGGTAGAGCAACGAAATTAATGATTGATGGTGGTATCAAAGCCCACAATATTGCAGAAGTTGCGGATTGGGGAATTGAGGCTGCAGTAGTTGGTTCTGGTCTCATAAATGATAATGGAACCATCGCTGAAAACCTTGCACAAATCAATTCTGAACTCTAGGTTAGTGCAAGAGTCCTCAACACGAGGGTTGAAAATGGTCTAACGTGGCCAATGAATCAATGCCTACCGCCGAGTGGATGGTTGAACAAGTCAAAGAGGTCTATCCAAACGCAGAAGTTGAAGCCACTGATACCACAGGTGGTGGTGACCACTGGTTCGTGAGAATTGTTGACATCGGCTTTGAGGGTATGCGATTATTCAAGCGGCAGAAGTCGGTTATCCAGCACTTTAAACCACATATACAAACCAATTATGTACATGCTCTTGACCTCAAATGTCAAACCCCAGAAGAAGCGGAACAGAGTAATGGTGATGAACCATTTTCCCCACATGAGGCAAAGAGAACAAATTTTGTCGGCTTACAAGTTCGACGAATAAATAAGGAGGAATAAAATTGACAGAATTTAATTGGACAGCAGAAGAATTACAGGAAATTGTAGATGGGAACAGGTTAGTTCTCTTCATGAAAGGAACGCCAGAGCAGCCACAATGTGGTTTTTCTGCTCGCGCTGCAATGGTGTATCAACAGTTGGAGATACCATTTGTTTCAGTCAATATTTTGGCTGACTCACGAGCAATCCCAGCAGTGTGTGAGTGGTCAGATTGGCCAACCATGCCACAATGCTA
>CAUZNH010000073.1:0-5826 GCA_963581345.1 Candidatus Thalassarchaeaceae archaeon
GATTTCACATGAGCACCTCCCGAGATGCATGGCAGGGGGACTTCGCCGACTCGCGATGACCCTTTCACAACTGCCGAAGCACCCTCAAAATTCAGTTGAACTTGAACAATATTCCACTGAGGGTGATTTTGCTGCCCGCTGGATTTCAGCAATAGTTGAGGCAGGTGATCTCAACTCAGAATCAAAAATCGTTGACCTTGGGGCAGGCAACGGCGTACTAGGTATTGGACTTCTTCTTGCCGGATGCGCACATGCAACTCTACTAGAAATCGATGAAGAAGCAGCCAGCAGAGCGAGTGAAGGATTGACTACACTCAACCTAAATGAACGAGCCGACTTACTTGTACAAGATTTGACTAATTGGAAACAATGGCCAGAACACCTCAATTGTGACTTAGTAATTATGAATCCACCATGGGGATTTCAAAAAGCCAAAGCAGACCGTCCGTTTCTTGAACTAGCATTTTCATCTCCAGCCAAATCAATCCATCTTATCCACTCAGCGGGCGCAACCCATCCGCCAGCCCTAGCGAAGGAACTCGGGTGGCGTGGCGAAGTACTTCTAGAGGGAACTTTTCGATTACCAGCAAATTTTGAGCATCATAAGCAAGGCATAGCAGAGACTGCAGTGAAATGTTGGCGTTTTGTCAGATAGGCGCCTTCAAAAACCCCAGTCGGGTCGGCAGGTTACGAATCCATCTCATAGAGATGCCTTCAGGAGACCTATTTCCATGTCAAGCACAGTTACCGAAGGAAATTTTGTCACACCTGGAGACAAGATCGAACTATCAGGAGATGCAGGTACGGGAGTAGCAGATGTTGATGGAGCACTCATCGCTACACAAATTGGAGTTGTAACTCTCGCAGATGGTTCTGTTACGGTTTCCTCCGCAACTGATGTCCCTCGTCTTCCTGTTGTTGGAGATGTGGTGATAGGGCAGGTTAGCAGATTGCAAAACAAAACTGCCGAAGTCAAAATTTTACATGTTGAAGGAAAGTCTTTCCGCGACCTACCGGCTGAACAATTGTTCGGTGATTTATTTGTCGCTGAAGTAGTAAATCGGTTTCTTCCAGCACCTGGTGACGCGATGCGCAAGAACGACGTGATTCGTGCAGAGGTCCTTCAAACCAAACCAATCATTAAACTCACAACCAAACCAAAACCTCGCTATGGGGTTCTACACGCTGCTTGCCCTGCTTGTGGGGAAATCCTATCCCCAAGTGATGTAAAAGAAGATTTCAATGTCGCGTGTAATCGCTGTGACTATACTGCTTATCGAGCATTAGCAGATGATTATGGTCATGGATTCTTTGAGGATGGAAATGGATTAGATGCACTGAATCGTGGAGGAGAGCGTTGGAATTCTGATGCTGAGGCTCGGCTTTCTCATGACGGTTCTCGCCCATACTTATCCCCTCTAGCAGATTATCGCCGAGGCAGTGTCCACGAAATTCCAAAGAAATTCCTTGGTCGTAGTGGAGGTGGTGGAGGCCATGGTGGAGGCCATGGTGACCGACCCCGCCGAGAAATGCACAAGACCACATGCACACTTTGTTCTGATAAGTGTGAAGTGCCATTCAAACCAACACCAGGAAAACCAATTCGTTGCCGACCTTGTATGGAAAAAATGGAGAACGGGGATGCAACTTCTGATGAGTTAGCCGCCGAAAGAAAAATTCTACTCGCAGCAAAGGGGGCAGCACAAGAAACATCTGGATTCAAGATGTTTATTGGCGGTTTACCTTACGAAGTAAGCGAAGATGAACTCTCTGCCTTATTTGCTGAACATGGGGATTTGAAAGAAGTGCATATCGCTACCGACCGTGAAACAGGAAAAAGTAAGGGCTTCGCATTTGTCACATATGCTAACTATTCTGATGGTAAGAAAGCGCTTCCTAGCCTGAAAAGTCTCAAAGTTGGCGGACGTAGGTTAACTGTTCAAGAAGCAAAATCAGACGGTGGGCGTAAGGGTGGCCGTGGTGGCGGCGGACACGGTGGCAACCGTGGTGGTCGCAATGACCGCCGCTGAAATTTGACATAGCCTGTGGGATATGCCGAACCTATCACAACCAATGACCTAACCCGGACAATAGGAGGGTTTCGTTTGGGTTGGTTAGTCATCGACGGTTATGAGGATGAACCTGCAGCATTTGGCGTACCTCCATACATAGGATTTCACATCCGTTATGTGTGTGGAGTCTTAGAATCTAGGAACATTGACTATGACTATGTGACTATTGATGATTGGCGACTCGGCAATCGTCCTGATTTGTCAAGTTGTGACGGCATCGTTCTACTAGCCGGAGCTATTGTTCCGGGGAAATATCTGCGCGGTACACCAATTTCACTCAGAGAAACTGATGACTTGTTGAGATCTGTGCCGCGCCACGCACCATTAATCGCTGGTGGCTGGGCTATCAGAGGATGGCGGCAACAAGGTTGGACTCCGCTGAGAAGTAACCTCTTCCTATGTGTTCAAGATACTGATGCAACCCTCAACCATTTCCTAGAAAGTGGAGAATTCAAACACCAAAGAAGAACCACAGAACAATGGAATAAATGGGCAAATCATGGGGCACTTAGTAAGGCTGTGCGCCAACACCCTGACCTAGTTAGTGAGCAAGATGGGAACTCTACTCCCGGGCCATTAACCTACGAAGTTGAGGTTTACCAAGGCTGTGTGCGCTACAAACAAGGCTGTAAATTCTGTATTGAGCCAAAGAAGGGTGTGCCTATTTTCCGAACTCCTGAACAGGTGATTGAAGAAGTGAAAATCGCCATTGAATCTGGTGTGACAAATGTGAGGCTAGGTGGTATGACTGATGTTTATACTTACATGGCTGAAGGTGTTGTTGAATTAGAATATCCACAACCAAATCCTGAGCCAATTGCCAAATTACTGCATGGTCTACGCGACCTTGATGGCCTTGAAATACTACATACTGATAATGCAAATCCCAGTATCATCGCAGAGAATCTAGAGTTAGCGGGTGAAATTACCAATACTCTTGTTGAAACTCTAAGTGATGGAAGTGTGCTGTCGTTTGGATTAGAATCTGCTGACCCAACCGTTCATGAGGCAAATTGGCTAAATTGCGATACAAATCAATTGAAAATTGCTGTGAGGCACATCAATGAATATGGCCGTAAACGTGGTGCAAGAGGGCTTCCACAACTACTTCCTGGTCTCAATTTCATAGCTGGCTTAAATGGTGAGACCTCGGAAACTTATCAAATGAATCAACAACTACTGCAAGAAATGAAGAATGAGGGATTGTGGCTTAGGCGCATCAATATCCGTCAAGTTGAAGGCGAAGGATTCCAAGAAATCCCAGAAGTTGAATTCCGCCAATTCAAAAAATGGGTGCGAGATGAAATCGATGGGCCATTGTTAGAAGAGATGTTTCCATTAGGTCACCGATTGAATGCAATTCGCTGGGAGAGCCATGATGATCGCATCCGACTACCCCACAACATCACCGATGAAAGTCACAGAAGTGAATCATGCCGCGGTAATTCAGGAGTCACATTTGGTAGACAGGTTGGTGCCTATCCTATCTTGGTTGGGATCCCATATCACATCCCGTTAGAATCAATCTCAGATGTCATTATTACTGGCCACGGCAAGCGCTCCATTTCAGCAGTAGAAGCAAAACTCAATCTCAATACTGCAAGCCAAAAACAATTTCAAGCAATCCCTGGAATTGGCGAGAAAACAGCATGGAATCTAATTAGTGAGAGGGTCAAGAGAAAGCATCGTGGAACATCTTTTTCATCTCTAGAAGATGCTTTTGAATCAATAGATTTAGTGCCTTCAGAGTTGGCCATAAAAATCTTGGAAGTGCAGTAATGAATTCTCTTGATGAAGTGGCAAAGTCCCTCGCCAATGCTTGCAACAAACTCACTCCTAAGTTAAGGAAAACGGTATCTTGGGTTTACAACCCTCTTGATTATGCGTGGGAAGTACATAAGCAATATCTAAGAAAATATGGTGGATTAGGTGGCAAAACAATTCTGCTTGGCATGAATCCTGGACCTTGGGGAATGGGACAAACGGGTGTACCATTTGGTGATGTCAGCAAAGTTAGAGATTATCTTGATTTAAGTGGAGCCGTAAGCCAGCCTGAAAGGTTACATCCAAAACGCCCTATTATTGGCTTGGATTCGAACAGAAACGAAGTTTCTGGAACTAGATTATGGGGGGCTATCGAGGATACTTTTGGCTCTGCTGATGAAGCGCATGCCAACCTATTCGTGGTCAATCACTGCCCATTGTTGATGTTTGATGAAGCCGGAAAAAACCTCACACCTGACAAGTTGAGTGGACAGAGTGCCAAGGAACTACTCGATCTATGCGATATACACCTACAGCAAGTGGTAGAGATTCTTGGCGCCACTCAAGTAATTGGAGTAGGCGCTTATGCTGAAAAGCAAGCCAAGAAGGCGCTTGTTGGCATGGATATTGAAATCACTCGGATTCCACATCCTTCGCCAGCCAGTCCATTAGCCAATAGAAATGGTGGAGCAGATTGGCGCCATGCTGTCAAGAAAGTATTATCTGAATTGTGATTTCTAAAATCTCAAAAAAAAAGCCATTAATTAGAAATTTAAACTGTAAACAGATGCATTATGCCGCCCTAATGCTCATGAGGGGGACCTCACCTTCGCTGAGACGGTGAGCAGATGAGTGAGAGTATAGAACCAAACAAAATGCAGGTACATGACATAAACAGAGATTGGAATAATCCAATTGCTGGAGATCCTAAAACATTGCATGAAATGATGATGAATGCGGTTTCTCGAAGTGGTAGTGACCCATTATTTGGGTACATTCCTGGCCGAGGCCAACCAAGAATCCATGTGACCTATGATGAGTTTGGGGGCCTAGTTGAATCAGTCTCACGTGGATTGAGGGACCGCGGTGTGAAAAGTGGAGATAGAGTGGCAATAATTCTCAATAATTCTGTTGAATGGGCGGCAACGTCCTATGCCACTAATGCCTTAGGAGCCGCTTACACAGCGATGTATACTCACCAACACGGAAGTGAGTGGGCTTACATTATCGCAGATTCGGGACCAACCGTACTCGTAGCGGCAGACACTGATGTCCTTGACAGGTTATGCGAACACCTACCAGCTGATGGTTGGCCATCGGGTGGAATTATATTAGTGGGCGAAGATGAACCTAACTCTAGACCACCAGAAGGTGTTTCCGTCATGAATTGGAGCCAATTCGTTGCAGAAGGAAACAATTCAGAACCAGTTGGGGAGCCAGCAAATGACCCACATAGTTTGGCAACTCTACTGTACACTAGTGGTACCACAGGAAACCCGAAAGGAGTAATGCTCACTAACTGGAATATCCTTCACAATATTTTGACTATGCAAGGAAGATTTGAGCTTTACAAAGGTGACAGAACTGCCTCATTCCTACCATGGGCGCATTCCTTTGGTCAAATGGGTGACCTTCACTTTATGCTCCACCAAGGAGTTCACATTAACCTGATTTCAGATTTATTGAAAATCGCTGAAGAGTGTCAAGTCATCAAACCACATGCCCTTTTCGCTGTACCTCGAGTATGGAACAAGTTGTATGGCAAAGTGATGGCAGGTCTAAACTCCTCACCGATTAAGAAGCGTCTGGGTGCGCTTGCTTTCAAGAAGGCGCAGGCAAGAATCGCTGCTGACGGCCGAGATTGCATCAAAATCCAGCCAAAGGGATTCTTGGACAAAAAACTTGACAAAATTGTATTCGGTAAAGTCCGAGGCAGATTCGGCGGAGAAATGCGATTCTGCATTTCTGGAGGAGCCGCACTATCTCCAGA
>CAUZNH010000074.1:0-5758 GCA_963581345.1 Candidatus Thalassarchaeaceae archaeon
CAAATACCATTACAAACATCATCGCAATCAAAGCGCCGAGACCAATTCCTGCTGCTAAGCCACCATCTAGAGATGCTGAATTGGATGTATCAACTACATGTGACTGATTCCATCTTGCAGGGTCAGCAGGGAATAGGTCTGCACCTTGTGATGTATTCCAAGGATTTGGTGCCAGTGTGTCCATTGGGTCTGACCAGCCATCGGTATCAGTATCAGGGCACCCAAGTCTATCATGTTCAGAATCGCCACGTATAGTCGGGCAGTCATCGCCATTCATCCCACTTGGTTCATCTCCAAATCCATCGCGGTCAGTATCACGCCATTGGGTTGAATCATCCTTGAAAATATCGTAATCGTCTGACCACCCATCTCCATCGCTATCTAAGCAACCAAATCGGTCTTGCCATGAATCGCCAGCCTCTTCGGGACAATCATCCCATGGTTCAGCACCATTTGTCGCATTCTCATCTTCCCAACCATCAGCATCCCAATCAAGTGGGTGTTTGTCTGAGTTTGTACCGCCAGGGATGAACTCTCCGGGCCAATGTGGTTTCCGAGTTTCATTCCAATGTGGGTTAGCCCAATTATCACCCTGACCATCCATATCACTGTCTACCCACTGTGACCAATCTGAAGGAAATGCATCACCCTCATCTGAAGACCCGTCGCCATCAACATCAGGACAACCAAGTCGGTCCCGCCATGAATCACCCCACATATCAGGGCAAGCATCACCGTCGTTACCACTCAAATTATCGCCAAAGCCGTCTTCATCTATGTCAGTTTGTTGAGTTTCATCTAGTGGGAATGTGTCGGGATTGTTACCTTCTTGATCATCCCCCCAACCATCGCCATCTTGGTCTTGATATTGAGTTTCGTCAAATGGCAAGTGATCACTTTGAGTTGAACCAGCAGAGTGGTTATCCCCCCAACCATCGCCATCTGTATCAAGATGTTGAGTTGGATTGTTGATGAAATCATCAGTCACATCTGACCAACCATCACCATCGGTATCAGGACAACCAGGGTTGTCAAATGTGTCAACCCCCGGAAGTGTTGGGCAATAATCCATATTGACTGCTCCAAACACGTATCCTCCAAGACCAAGACTTTGGTATGTTGGCGTCAATGCCTCATCATCCCAATTATCGCCAAATTGGTCACCATCACTATCATTCCATTGAGTTGGCTCAGTTGGGAAAGCATCTCTAACATTAGACCAGCCATCACTATCACTATCTACACAGCCTAGAAGATCAATTGTTGAAGTCCCGTGAATTGTAGTGCAGTTATCAGCAGCAAATCCATCAGGATTGTCACCATATCCATCACCATCTTGGTCCCGCCATTGAGTTGGCTCGGAAGGATGTGAATCATCAACATCGGCGTACCCGTCACCATCTGCATCCGGACAACCGATGTAAGGAGAAACCGTTGCATTACCCCAAACTGTTGGGCAATCATCGTCCTCATTGGCAACTCGGTCATCATCATCATCCTCGATGAGACCTTTCCAAACAAAGACATCAAAATCTCCAGCACTGACAATGTCATCTGAACCAAATTCTGCTGGTCCACTCGCTGTTCCTTTGAATCTGCCAGAAGTAATAGTCACATTTTGTGAATCAACTGCAATTGCCCATGCACGGTCGCCACCGCTGGGTCCACCAGCGACAAAGACATCTTCCCACTCACCAGTCGCTGCTGAGGAAACCGCTACGAATGCATCTGAAGCGCCGCTTGTATTGGCCATTCTTGTGGTCGCAGAATTCTCAAAAGTTGTCATCCCAGCAATTTGCCCAGCAGTAAACACAGCACTTTCATCTGTTGAAAGCGCAATGGAGAATCCCATATCGTCTGATGAACCACCACCTTTCTTGGCCCAAGCCCAAGACCCGCCAACGTCAATTTTTCCAGCCCAAACATCTGTGCCTCCGGAGTTTGCAGTTAAGCGGTCATTTCCATAACTTGCCAGCACACCATCAAATTCACCAACTGCATAAACTGAGTCTTGCGAATCAACAACCAAATTGCGTAGAACATCTTGACCAGTTCCTCCACCTGAATTGGTCCATATCACGGTACCACCATCATCAACAAGCATCACCCAAACATCTTGAGAACCTCCACTTGAGGAAATGGTTGCTCCACCGGGGAAATCAACTGTACCGGCGAAATTTCCAGCAACATACCAGTAGTTTCCTGTCGGAGATGGTGCAATCGCAGTCGCCGTATCAAATTGGGAATCTCCGCCCCACGCTGCTGTTGATGACCATGCGCCATTTGATTCTAAGAATCCAAGCCATACATCTGAAGTGCCTTGAGTACTCTCATAATACCATTCACCTTGAGAATCTGTGTGAGCCCAAAGCTTACCGGTATAGGAGCCTGAAACTGAAATTGAATTATTGAAAAATTTGATGTCTGTTGGCATGACTTGACCCATTTGCTCTTCATAAGTCCAAGTTGTCTGGTCAAGGATTTCAATTTTCTTTGATGTTTCAGCCCAAAGGAAGTTTCCATTGCTATCCAACTGAGTGATGAAAATATCATAATTTGACTGAGTATGTGCTGAAAGAGTGGTGGAACCAAGGGTCACCGAAGGACTGTTGGTTGACTGAGAATCCATGAATGTCCCAGTGACATAGACGTTGCCTTGAGGGTCAACGTCAATGCCAATCCCCCAATCTTCGTAACCACCAGCAATGTGAGAAGCCCATACCCAATTTCCTAAAAGATCCATTTTTGCTACAAATCCATCAAGACCACCCATAGAGTTGAGTATCGTATTACCAAAAGTTGCGGTACCTGAGAATGAACCGGTTACAAATGTGTTACCTGACGAATCCAAGACCATGTCCCAAACCATGTCTGATCCAGCCCCACCAGCAGGCGTTGCCCAAATATCAGCGGGTGATGTTTTTTCAGCGGAGTTTAGTTGAAATTGACGGCTAGAATCTAATTCCGTTTCAACGAAATTATGGCTAATTCCTAGTGTCAAGGACAGCAAAGTCACGGCAACAACGACTAGTGCCGACTTACTGCCCATCATATCTCCACGAATACGCTCGCATTTTATTGTCACCCCGTTAGGGGTGTTTTGCTAAATGTACCAAAATTATGGTATTGAACGCTTTGAAATAAATGAGCCATAAGAGATTAGTCCATCATCCATGGCCTTTAATGTTGAACTAACGACTTCATTAAAATCATCCTCAAAAGCACCTAATCCTAATTCGGATAAGGAAAGTCGGCCTGTTCTTTGTAGCAACCGAAATCCCATCATTGCTCGCCCCAACTTTTTACGATTTGACTGCATTATTTGGCGCTCTTCTCGAGCCTCAATTATTTCAAATCCATTTTCCTCAATTAGGCTCACCCATCCGTCTATTGAGCGATCTGCATCTTGACCAAAAATTGTGTCTATAAATCGGTTCACATTATCATCTAAAAGTGTGGGTTTTGTAACTACTAATTCAGAGTTCATCATTTTTCCATCGTCAGACAATATGCGATGCGCTTCCTTCAATATTTGACTAGGATTTCTAGCCACAGAAATACGAGATTCGGTCAACAGATGGGTCCCCCAAGCGTCAATCAGAGGACACCTATCAAGCGGGGCGCACTCAAATTCTAAATCCTCTCGCTTACATTCAGTAATTCCAATTCCAATGAGGTCGGGGGAGGGGTCTATGCCGGAAATTGTGCATCCAAATTTTGATGATACGATTGACGAAACGGTGCCTGGTCCACATCCAAGATGAACAAGTTGTGAGGAGGATGACACACCACCTCGCTTACACAAGTCAATTGCTAAATTTGAATTTGAAGGGAATGCATCGCCAAAATATCGGCGGAACAAGGGGATGCTCCTCACCCCATCCATGAATGGTCCGGGACGCTCAAGCCTCATCAATGTCATGACCGGTTTGCTTATGCAGAAATTCCTAGTTGGGCCACGTTGCACTGTGGCTATTTTTTAGGAATTCACTGCACATCAAAATGCAAAAAAAGATGAATTATTCCTCAGCAATTCGCTTTTCAGCAAGGTCACAGTATTCTTGACTGATATCAAACAGGAGGTATTTGCGGTCATTTTTCTTTGCAGCGATTCCTGTTGAACCAGAACCAGCAAATGGATCAAGAACAACATCACCGGTAAAAGTGTACAGTTCCATACAACGACTTGGTAATTCAACTGGGAAAGGCGCAGGATGGCCTACCCGCTTTGCACTTACTGTTGGGAATGTCCAAATTGACTTAGTCAACTCAATAAAATCTTCTTTTCCAATAGTGTCTACCCGACCCTCATCCTTCTCACGTCGAGAGCGAGGCAACTTAAATTCGCCTTTTGAAAATACTAAGATATATTCGTGAACATCTCTTAATGTTGGATTAGAAGCTGATTTCCATGAGCCCCATGCGCATGAAACGCCAGCACTAGCCGCCTTGTTCCAAATGATTTCACCGCGTGGTAAAAAACCAATTTCAATCATTATCTGATTGATGAAAGATGACAAGGGAATATACGGTTTCCTACCCAAATTGGCTACATTTATGCAAGCACGCCCTCCCGGAACTAGTACTCGGTAGCATTCATCAAATACCCCTCTCAATAGTTCAAGATACTCACTGAGGGCAAGGTCTGCATCATAGGTTTTAGAGGCGTTATACGGAGGTGAAGTAACCATCATATGAACCGAATTATCGGGAACATCCCTCATGTTTCTAGAATCACCACACACTACACGGTTCACTAGTTCATCAGGAAGAACACCCAAATCACCGGTGTCTGACTCCTTTGGTAGGCCGCGATACATCGCTGAACCATAAAATTCAGTGGAATCGTGGCTTTCTCTTTTTGAAACGCCAAATGATGAGGTCTTAGTTCCGTTCCGCTTACTACTACCTATTCGTGGTACTGCGCGCGCGTCGGCTGAATCTTCTCCAGCATCCGCCTTACTATTTTCATTACGTGGCATCCCAACCCCGCTATGCGCGAGGTTTGCTGTCCGTTCTTATAGAGTTCGCAAAGTAGTGAAATTGATACCTAAATCAACCTAGATTAAGCCTATTCCAAGACCGTTTCAGTAAAAGGTAAGCGACAAGTCGGCCAACCAATGGCCTCGCTCCTCAGCCTGAGTGATGCAGACCTTTCTGGGAAGACTGTGCTTGTCAGAGTTGACATCAATTCCCCTCTAAATCCAGTCACTGGGGAATTCCTTGATGATGCAAGGTTGCGGGCAATTTTACCCACCATAAGGCGCCTTGGGAGTTCAAAAGTGGTCCTTCTCGCTCACCAGAGCAGACCAGGGAAAGATGACTTTACGTCCATGAAAAGGCATGCTGAATTGTTGAGTGTTCTACTTGGTAGAAGTATCGGCTTTGTGGCAGATGTCTGTGGAGAGGTCGCTCTGAATGCAATTCAGAACATGGAGAGTGGAGATATGCTCCTCTTAGACAATGTCAGGGAATGGGAAGAAGAGATATCAATGAATAATGCATCTCTTGAAGAATTGTCTCAATCTGAGGTTGTGCAAAAACTTGCTAGCGTTGCTGATGCATTTGTCTATGATGCATTCGCTTGTGCTCATCGAAATTCACCAACAATTTGTGGATTTGGCCCTATTCTCCCTTCCTATGTTGGAGTTTTAGTTCAGCGAGAGTTAGATGCCCTTGGCGCAGTGGTAGATAATCCACCTAGACCGCATGTAGTAATTCTTGGTGGGGTAAAGAGTGATGATTCGCTTGATATTGC
>CAUZNH010000075.1:0-5751 GCA_963581345.1 Candidatus Thalassarchaeaceae archaeon
TCACCTGGATTGATGGGATTTGATGCGGTTCACTATAATCTACACAAGACATTCTCTCAACCTCATGGAGGAGGTGGTCCGGGCTCTGGACCAATAGGGGTGAAGAGTCACTTGGCACAATTTTTACCAAAACCTTTGGTTGTTAGAGAGGAGGATGAACAGGGATTAGACGGTTGGTCGTATGCTTGGGAAGACCCCGTGAATAGTATAGGTAAGGTACAGCAGTGGCATGGTAACTCAGGTGCGGTAGTTCGTGCATGGGCCTTTTATCGGCGTTATGGAAGAGACCTTGAAAAGATGAGTGAGCATGCTGTTTTGAATGCCAATTATTTGCGCCATCGTATCTTGAATCCTAGTAAGGAGTTAGCTAGTAAGATTCCAGCGATGCCGATTGATGGTGCTCCAGCAAAGGTAGTGAAACACGAATTTACCCTCAGTATGTCACCTGTGAAAGATGCTACTGGAGTTAGTGGGAAGGATGTTGCTAAGCGTTTATTGGATTATGGGTACATGGCACCAACCCTATACTTCCCGATGATTGTCCCAGAATGTCTGATGGTTGAGCCAACAGAAACAGAAAGCAAGGAAGTGCTCGATAAGTTCGCAGAAGATTTCTTGACGATTTTGACAGAAGATCCAGAACTCGTCAAAACCGCACCCCACACAACGGATGTTAGCAGGGTGGATGAAGTATGGGCTGCGAGGAATCTCGTACTCCGCCACTCCCTAGGGGAGTGAAGGTCACCAAAGGGTGTGTTTCAATTACTATCGGTTGAGGTGAGCCTAAAGGCTCACGAGGGATGATGATGGCGATACGGCTTCGTTTAGCACTATTTTTAGCACTTTTGATGCTAATTACTCCGCTTACTCCGCTTACGTTCCTAGAATCAGTTCAAGCATCACCGGAAGAGAACGGAACTGCCTCACCACTTGAGATTCTCAGTCTTGCCGCAGGTTCTCTCTCTGAACCGGCAATTGTTGGAGATGACGATGGGAATTTCCATATATTTTGGATTGCGAACCAAACTGATGCCATGTATTCAGTAGTTGATTCAAACGGTGATATTTCAGTAATACAGCCTCTTCCTTATATTGGTTCTAACATCAAATGGTCACCACGGATGGAAATTGATGATTCCGGAAACCTACATCTCATATGGATTAAAGATACAACATCTAACGATTGCTTGGTTTACCTTGCAATGGACCCCTCATCAGATTCTGACCCAACAGATGGGGTTTTCAATCCAAGTGATTACTCTATGAACAATGTTGTGTGCAAAACAAATTTCATCATTGAGAATATTGCAAATCCAAATCTTGCTGTTGATTCTCAGGGTGCCGCTCATATTGTCTGGCAAGACAAGGATGACCCTCTTGATTTACGTTTTGGATTGCCAGGAATCCGTTACTCAATGATGGTAGCAAATTGGACCACTCACACTCCGAATAGCCCTATTTTTGACACTCTCTTAACCCCTCTACCAAGTAAGTCAACCTTCCCAGAAGTGGCGGTTACAAGTGATGATGAGGTAGTGATTACTTGGCAAGATAGCCGTGGAAGCATGATTGAATTAGTAGTCTTGCTTGATTCTTCAGGCGGTATGGCAAGTGAATGGGAAGACATCTGCACTCTGATGTATGGTGGTAGTGACGGAGAGGGTTGGACTTCCCCAGGACTGCAGAACATAGCTGATATTGCGGGTGTTACGCTATTGGATACAATCTACGGTCTTGGCGACTATATCCGTCCTCAAGCAAATTCTGGAAATTGTGCAGGTCACAACACAAATGACCGCTCACGCGCTACTACCCTAACACCTCAGGTTGATTCAGGGGGGATTCGCAAAATTCACAGAACTATGTACAATGGTCAGTCTCAAAATTGGGGTAATCAACAGGAAGAGTGGGGGCCAGGAACAACATGGGCTTGTCTATCGTGGATGGATGCTCAAGGCAATACGGGGAATTCTGCTAATCCACCTACTCAATACGACCACAGATGGAATCCTAATGCATCAAAAATAGTAATCCCAATTGGTGATGAAGGCCCCAAGGTTGGTGACCCTGCTCAACAATCTGATGATGTTCAATCGATTGATGAATCCCATGACGCCTGTGTAAATGGTGGTATTGTTCCGTGGGTATTTATCGGTGACATTCAAAGTTCCGCGTCAAACAATATGTGGGACCACGGATTAGACTTGGCTCATTGCCCAGTGAGTGGAGTTTCAGTAACTCCTCGCTCGTGCTCAGGCGCTAATACTAGCAATATCGATGCTGCAGGCGGAGTTGGTCAATGGCCTCCGAGTGGCCAAGATCTCTCAGAACTTTTTGACCAATGGATGGGTATCCTGAACTCAGGTTCACCTGAAGTCTGGACCACAGTGGTTGACCCTTACGCAAAACTCAGTGACCTAAATCATGTTTCAGGAACACCTGCGCATTACACTGCAGGTGGAGTCTATACTGAGGATTTGGGTTGGGGTGGTTCTAACGGAAACAACTTTGTCGTGGTAAATGATACTCAAGTCACATATGATGACTCTTGGTCATCTCGTCCAGCGGTTGAAATCGCTTCAAATGGTTGGTTACAATTCATTTGGTCGGATAGCAGGACAGGGCACACAACATCTGATTCGCATGAATTGGTGTGGCAGAAAGTTGACTTGTCCGCTTGGGATTTCAATGGTCAGGCTGGAGGTATCAATTTACAAGGTGCTCTTAATCAGCCGCAGATACTTTCTCCAATTGATGGCACAGGTGCAGTTGGCTCACGAGATGTATCTGCTCACAGTGGTCAAGCCGCTTTCGTAATTGATGAAGATGACTTGATGCACACTGTATGGGTGGAAAGTGATTCAGGTTCAGCGACAAACATCTCCTATCGCCGCTCGGTGGATGCCACCCGTCAGAACGGTCAGGGGTTACCAAATCCTTGGTGGGTCGGTTGTTCGGATAGCGATCAAGCCAGTACCTGCCCCGGGCCCACCTACGAAATTGCAGGTTGGCCGAGCGAAAAGATGGGTACAGGTGGACAACCAGTCATCTTTGATGTTGAGGAGGACTTCGGTTCACCACCAGGGATAGCAGTAACTTCTGATAACCGCAGAACAGCAGGCGTTGTTTGGGTTGATAGTGAGGCGTGTGGCACAGGGGACACTGGCCCTCCACAGGGTGACTACCTTTGTTTCCGAAGAATCCAACGTAGTTTGTTACAATTAGATAGCGCTTTACCATCTCTTGAAGTTTCTTTGGAACCAGGGGAAAGTGTAACCTTCAACTTCACTGTTGAACATCTTGGTACTGCGAGTGGAATCCCTATGGATGTGAATTTTGATTGGGAAGGTTTGCCATCAACTTGGACTGTTACAGCACTAATTGGCAGTGGACCAACAGCCACTGTCCTATCTCCAATTAATTCCGATTGGCAGATAGCATCAGGTGATTCGGTGGATGTATCACTGACTATTGAGGCGCCGTCAAAAATTGACGCTACTATCAGCGAATCCCACTCACCATTATTGTCAATCACTTCTGATGATGATGAACATGGTTCTTCTGTTGAGTTGGGGATTGATTTGCTAGTAATTCACGGATTAGTTCTTTCTGCACAACAACAGACAATTGAAATCGAGCAAGGTGGGTCAGGGGTTCTTAGTGTGAATATTTCAAACTACGGGAATTTGGTGGAGGAGGTGTCTTTCCCAAGTACAACTAGTGAAATTGGTAGGTCCATTTGGGGTCTTCCATACGGCTGGCAAGTTAGTTTTGTTGACCACATCAATATGCTGGCAGATGGCACTACAAATTCAAAAACTCTACAAATATCAGTGCCTGAATCCCAAGAGCCGGGGCAAGTAAACATCACAATTATTGGTAGTTCGGATAAAGTCTCGAATCCTGTCACGGTGCCTGGTGCCCAGGCAGCGTATGAAATGATGGTCACCGTGGCACGTAAGAGAGCCGGCAACATTGTCTTTGAATTGTGGGATTCGGTTGAAGAAGTTGGGCCGGGTGAATGTGGTTCCTTCTCCGTTGATGTGACAAAACATTTCGGGAATGATGACGTAATCATAACTGTTGAAGATGGGCCAGTAGACCGGCCCGAATCAATTTCAGAAGAGATTTGGCGTGAAGAACACTGGCTTCTGAATATTGATTATTCAGGGTTACCCGGAGGCAACACGGTTGCACCCGACGCGCGACGCTACTTCACTGATGGCATGACTCGCACAATGGGGGTTGAATTGTGTGCCCCTTCACAAGCTCTTGCTGGTGAAATGGAAATGGTGAAGTTGCGCGGCGAATTATTTGTTGATTCGGCCGCCGGGGATGAAATTTCAATGCAAGTATCGGTGTTACCGATGGAATCTCTGTCAGCAGAATGGTTGAACGCACCTGCTAGAATTGAGCCAGGCCAAGCGTTTGAAGTCTCAATATATGTTGTGAATGATGGTAACGTGCCTCAAACCTTTGACCCTAGAATGGTAGAATCTCTTTCTGATTGGACTATTGAATGGGTATCTGGAACTGCCACCGGTCTCCAAGTTGGTGATGAATTAGTTATGGTCGCAATCGTACATGTTCCTGTTGATGCACTGGCTGGTGATACAGAAGTTCTCATTGAACTACATTCTGTTGTAGATCACTCAAGTTTTCGCGCCGAGGTGGTCGGACAAATTGAAATTTTACCGAGAATTGACTTGAGACTATTACTTGCAGATGATTCAGATGACACTCACTATGATTTGCGGCCAAGAGATGAAATTGATATTTCATTCATAGTTGAAAATTCCGGAAATATTGCTGAAACACCCTGGATTGAAAATCACTCCACAGGGTCAGGTGGTTCACTCTCTGTTAATCCAAGAATGGATGGCCTAGAAGGTATAGACTGGACCTGGTATGTAGTTGAGAATGCTGGCACTCCGTTGGCATTATTTACTGAGATAAATACTCAAGAAGATGGACGATTGAATTTACCATTGTTGAATCCCGGAGAGAATGTCCCAGTGGTTCTTCGCCTATCCATGGCGGATTATCCTGGTTGGGATAGTGACTATTTCGGTATTCGTGTGCGTTCCCCAAGTGGTTATGCTAATCAGGGGGGCGATATTGACGCTGACGAGCAATGGTTGACTACAGATTCAAATGAACAAATCATCAATCTCAATGCATTTGCTCCAGATTTGTATATTTTATCAGTTTCAGAAAAGATGGATGACGATGAAGTCGAGTTGACCATTCAGATTCAGAATTCTGGAAACGACGCGGCAGTGAACATACTATTGCGTGTGTGTGGAATCAATATGCAAGTAGCAGAATCCTCGGGTTGTGACCACAATGATGCAGTGGCAGAATTGCGCATTACCTTCATTGATTCTGCTCAGCAAAATAAGCCGAAATCCCATGTTGTGACTGTAAATTTGAAGGAACCAATTGGCACCATTGTGGTTTCAATCGATGCCGATAATGAAGTGATTGAATCGGATGAATCCAATAATATGCAAGAACGTGAGATGTTATTGCAAGCAGGTTCTGAGGCAGGCGCTGATTCCATTCTTGATATTGCTTCTAGTAACCTGCTTTTAGCGCTGATGGGAACTCTTTGGATAGTAATTACACTACTGGGAGTATCAGCATTTAGGAGCCGTAGGCGTGACCGCAGAAATACGCGCTCAAATTGGCGAGATGAAGGTGACTGGAGTAGTGAACTTGATACTCAAAAGAAGAAGTCAAAGAAAGGGA
>CAUZNH010000076.1:0-5750 GCA_963581345.1 Candidatus Thalassarchaeaceae archaeon
CATTTGTAGTTACGAGACGCCCTTCAAAATGGCCACCTAAACCTCTCAATGCTGTTGCTGTTATCACACCTTCAGGAGCAGCCCCTATCCCCATCAGAAGATCAATATCACTTTCTGGATTTGCGGCGTCAAGAGCTGCTGCAACGTCCCCATCACCAATGAGAGGGACTGAGACACCGAAATCTCTCAATTCTTTAATCAAATCAATGTGACGATCTCGGTCCATTACAACGATTTTTAGGTCAGTAATTTCTTTGTCCAAAGCGGACGCAGCGGCTTCTACATTGTATGCTACATCCGCTTCAAGTGAAATTTCTCCAACAACTTCTGCAGGACCTGCTAACTTGTCCATATAACAATCAGGCGCATGTAAAAGCGAACCACGCGGAGCGGCGGCAAGCACCGCGATTGCATTAGGTAAATCCTTGGCAACATGATTAGTACACTCAAGAGGGTCTACTGCAATGTCAACCTGTAAGGCTCCTTCCTCACCCTGCATTGAACCAAGTGGTTCACCAATCCACAACATTGGTGCGTCATCTCTCTCACCTTCACCGATAGCCACTCGGCCATCAAATGGTACCGAGTCAAAGACACTACGCATTGCCTCCACTGCGGCTCCATCAGCCAATTTGCCATCACCGCGTCCGCGCCATTTTGCTGCTGCTATTGCCGCAGCCTCTGTTGCTTTCACGAAGTAAGATGTCAAATCACTAGTCTTCGCCATGGTTGCGGGAGGACCTATCGGTTCTCAATGTGGCGGTCACGAACCCTTCTTCTTTTCAAGAACTTGAATAGACTCAATTTGAGTTTCTGGATATTGTCCTTGGTCATCCTTTTCTAGTGACTTCACCATATCCCATACGCATAGAAGGCCTGCTGAAACACCAACAATTGCTTCCATCTCAACACCAGTTTTCCAATGAGCAGAAACAGATAATGTGCAACGAAGGGAATCTTCTTCCCAATCCCAAGACACATTACAACCTTCAATGGGTATAACATGACAATGAGGAATGATTCTCGGTGTGTCTTTTACCGCTTGAATTGCCGCAACAGTAGATGCTTCCAACACATCACCCTTGGCGATTAGCCCATTCCTAATTGCATCTGCTGAATCAGAGGATAGACGCAGTAATCCTGTAGCAACCGCGCTTCTCTCAACTATTGGTTTATGTCCAATTGGTACTATTCCATCAATGCCGTTGCTCATCCCAAACCACCTTTCCAGATCGTGCCATCAGCCCTAACTTCTTTTTTCCACAGGGGGGCTTGGGACTTCAGTTCATCTATCAACCAACTACAGGCCTCAAAACCCTCAGCCCTATGCGGGCTTGCAACATGAATCGCCACAATAGGCTCACTTGGCCCCACACTTCCAGTCCTATGTGCCATTGAAACCGAAGAAACACCAAACTTAGACAGTGCTTGATGCCCGAGGCTTGAGAGTACTTTGGGTAATTTTTCTTCCCACGCGTCAAATTCTAACCTTTTTATTTCCACCCCATCATCTTCCCCTCTAGTAATACCGAGAAAGGATACGATGCTTCCGCAACCGTCCAGATGAAGTTTTTCTCTGACTACTGTCGAATCAAGAGATTCTGCCGCAGCAACTACGATAACTCTCTCATCTACAGTCATTTGATTTTACTGGAAAAGCACCCCCGCATTAAACCGCCGATGGCGAATGCTTCATGATTGAAGGGCCTCCCGAAGAAATTGATGGTGACGGTGCCTGATACTGATGGACCCATTCAAATCATGGGTGCTGGACTCTCGGGGTTAGCCGCTGCCATCATTTTAGCCAAAGCCGGACGTGAGGTGCATGTCCATGATATTCGTGACGATTCAGGGGCAAGATTTGACGGTGATTTCCAAGGGATTGAAAATTGGACTAGCGATGAAGATTTCTTGGATGAGATGAGGGGATGGGGAATCGACCCTGACGAATTTAAGGCTACTGCATTCCACCAAGTTGACGTCATTCATCCCGACGATGTCATCACCCAGGCATGGAGCCCAACCGTTGCATTCCGAGTCGTTGAAAGAGGGACTGCACATCATACCATTGACCAAGGTCTGAAGCGTCAAGCAGTTGCAGCAGGAGCAAATCTTCACTACAAGTCAAGGGTAAAACCAGAAGACTGCCATATCATTGCTGCAGGCCCTAAGGATACCTCGGCCCTCGCTTATGGTGAAATATTTGAGACTTCACATCCGGACCATGTGGCTTTCCACTTCAATGACAAATTAGCACCCGGTGCCTACGCCTACCTGATTGTCATCGACGGAATAGGACTGATATGCACCTGTCTTTGGCGTAAACAACAGAAAAGTGGACGCTACCTCAACGAAACCATAGCTTGGTACGACAAGCATTATCCTGAACTAGATAGAAAGCCGATTAAACGGGTTGGAGGAAAAGGTGACTTCACAATTAATCGTAATTACACAGTAGATGGGCGCCACTATGTTGGCGAAGCCGGCGGTCTTCAGGACTTCATGTGGGGTTTTGGTATGCGATGTGCAATTACAAGTGGCGTATTTGCTGCCAAGGATATACTTGGTGAATGCAATTATGACAAGGAGGTTCGCACCAGATTACTGCCAACGGTCAAGACATCGGTGTCCAATCGTTGGCTAATGAATCGAGTTGGGAATCGCGCCTTCAAACGAATCTCTGTCTCTTGGATGAAGGACCAGAAGAAGAGACAGGATGGGCTTCCCTTCATCGGTCGGCTCTTTCGACCCGACCTTTTCCGAGGACTTGTCTACCACCTCGCGGCAAAGTGGATGCTGAAAAAAGTCGATGTGGTAGATGGACGCGTTATTCATCGCTTACCCTATCGGAAGGCTCTGAAACGAGATATTTGGGGTCCGAGTGAGGAAGCCATAGCCGTTGAGAAAGAATGGAAACGCTCTCGTAAAGTAGGTAGTACGGAATCATTCTCAGAAGAGGAATAACTCACAATGTACTGGATGATCGGTATTCACGGGTGATGTCTTTGCCTGGGAATTGGTCCTCCGACTCTCGGTAGACTGTTCTTAGATTGTTCACCCAATTCATTTGCTGGGTTACTATCCAGAACTCCTTTACTCCAATATCCTCAGAGGTATCCATCCAACCCATCACAATCTCCATTGTCATCCTCGCCCCTTCACGATGTGGATAGGCAAACACATCCATACTGAGTGGGGGTGTAGCTACAATTGCTCTATCTTTGACATTTGAAAGTTGTTCAAATAATGTTTCATAGGCCTTTTTGATTAGGCTGCGCCTTGAATCATCTTGGGTTGGTCTGCGGCAATCGGGGCCAACAACATGTATTAATTTCTTAGTTGCTAAACCATATGATTCAGTGATAACTGATGTCCCAACTGGACAAGGTTGCAGGTTAGTTTTCCTGCGCTCAACAGCAATAGCATCGCACTCTGCCCGTAGTTCAGGACCTGCCTGTTTGTGAATTAATCCATCAACTCCTTCCCTTCCTGCGAGACGGTTGTTTGCAGTAGTAATCATTACATCTGCTTCAATCTTGGAAATGTCGCCAATAATGACTTTTACCAAGCCATTCTTGCACTGTCGCGCCATGAAAACATCTGTCATGTTTGGAGCAGGGGAGGCCGTCGGCAATATACCCCACGCTGAATAGCCATAAAATGAGACTTTTTTTTAGAACACACACTGACATTAATGCGATAATGTATTGAGCAAGAAGAAATTAACAACAGTTGTGTCCAGCGTACGCTTTAGCCTCGCTTTGGTCTTACTACTGGTGGCCCTACCATGGGCTAATTTCACCAATCAACCTGAGGTATTAGACAAAGAGGAATTAAGTTCCTTCAGTAACGATATTTGGAATGAAACTCCTTTCAGAGATGTTGCAATCCCAGAAACATTCACTTTTCTAAATTACATTGATTATTCGGATGTTGGCGTTCTCATTAACAACAATAGTGAAGCAAGTAAAACCATTGGTTATGCTTTTGTTGCTGCTCGTAATATTAGTACTAACCGTGTTTTCTTATTCGATAACGACAGTACACCTACTGCTGAAACCATCAACCCAACTCAATTTGACACTTATTTCGCAGAACCGTTGCGACAAATGATTAATGATCGGAATCTGACTACGGAACTCAATTATTTAGTCACCACAAAAGGAATACCTCTGAGAATCAATGGGCCAGGAAATGGCAAAGCTGCTTTTGATTCTGAAATAGGTTTAGTCAACGGTGTATTCAACTCAACAATACACCAAAACGGGTGGGCATCGCATACCTATGGACCTGGGGCTGGCGAGGAAATGCAACAGTTTTCTCGCCAAGAAGAGGGTTTCTATTTAGTCACTAGATTAACAGGATATACAGTTGATACTGCACTTGGCCTAATTGACAAAGCCAACAATTCGTTTGGTCAGAGAGGGCAGGGTGTGCTAGACCTCGCTACAAACCGCAATGGCTCGGGATACAAATGGTGGAACGATTTGCTCTATGCGGCAAATACGACATTAAATGGTAGCATGGGGATTCCAGTCCACTTTAATCAAAATTCTACTTTTGTAACAAATGAATCAAATGTGATGTTGTACGCTTCGTGGGGTTCTAATGATGGCTCATGGGATTCCAACTGGCTACCAAATTCCGGCTTTGATTCGGCCGATAGCGGATGGGGAACTAGTGCCAAATATTGGAATTCAACTAATCCGCCCCTAGTAGGTGACGAGGGTTTTACTTGGGCTAGGCAAACCGTTGTAAAAAGAAATGGAAATGGCGCACTTGAAGGGGCTTTAACAGCCGATACCTGTGCAGTTACTGAGGCTAACGGAACCGCTGGACTACTTGCCGAATATTTTGATAATAGTGGAGTGACATATAACTCTAGTTTGATGCCTGATTTATCTGGTAGAAGTCCAGACTATTGGCGCTCTGAGCCAAATATCAACCATGCCGTGACGCTCGGGACATGGGCTGGATTAGATAGTAGCCAATTTAGTGAGTATTATTCTGCCCGCCATAGTGGCGCTATCACAATCCCAGATAGTGGAAACTGGACTTTCTACCTCAATAGTGATGATGGTTCCAAATTATGGATTGACGGTACAGAAGTTATCAGCAATATTGGAATTCACGGAATGAGTGAAATCTCTAGTACAGTATGGCTTTCCTCGGGAGTTCACACACTACGCACTGAGTTCTTTGAGCATGGAGGGCATGCAGGACTCATCCTTTCATGGCAAGGCCCAAATCAGAGCAAACAGGTAGTACCATCCTCTGCTTTCACGAGAGGTGTGGCCGATTCGGTAACAACTGATTTAGCACATCACTGGTCCTTTGATGACGGCTCTGGAACCAGTATCACTGATTCAATAGGAAATGCAAACTTAACTCTATTCAACAGCAATAATGGTGTTGGGTGGCAACAATGCCTGTTTGGAAATTGTTACCAATTTGATGGAGTGGATGATTATGCTAAAATTGATGTCAACGACTGGGCTGGAAACTTTTCAGTCTCATTGTGGACCAACACAGGAAATGTTAGTCAAGATCGTTATTCTTCCGCCTTTGCAGTGAATGATGTCGCTGGCGACTCTGACTCTTTCCAAATTATGACGAGTGGTTCAAATTCGGGTGATTGGGAAGTTTATCACAACGTCTCATATTCATTTGGGGCTATTGAAGCTGGAGTTTGGACGCATCTAGCAGTCACCTACGAAAGCAATACATTGAAACAATATCTCAATGGTAAA
>CAUZNH010000077.1:0-5725 GCA_963581345.1 Candidatus Thalassarchaeaceae archaeon
TTGTCGTCATTGTTATCAACGGAGTATTCTCCTTGAATCATCAAGTACCAACCCGCAGACCCCTCCTTATCTTCATCGGTGAATTCTTGGACAATTACTGATACATTACCCCCCTCTGTTACGCTGGGTGTCATGAATGTCTCAATGTCTTCTGCATCTTCGAAGTTCCCGAATGCAGAAACGGTGATTCCGACACCAAGTAGTAGCATCACAATCCCCAAGGAAATCAGAATCTTGCCTCTATGCATGTCAACGGCGACTTAGCAGTGATTTATTATAATAATTAAAAAATGCTTAACTTGATTAGTATTTTCAAAAATTATTTCTTGTCTTTTAGATCACCGTTCTCAGCAATCTCACTGAAGAATTGTTTTGCTTCATCTAACCGCTCTTTTCGCTCGGAAATATCGATTGATTTTTTCCTCGCAATCATGCCGGTAGAAGCATCTAATTCCGACAACTCCTTTTCATCATCTTGACGAACTTCTGCAAGCCTCTTTTTAGCACTCATAAATTGTGAATCCGAAAGGTCTCCTTTGTCATGAAGTTCTGTAAGGAGATGAAGTTTGGCAATAAAATCTTCACGCTGTTTGTTTCTCCACATCTGATTGGAAAAGAAAAGTTGAGATAGCGTAGCAGCTAATGTACCAAACATTCCAATTCCAACGAAGAGTAAGAATGTAGCAACCACCCTTGCACCAACGGAATGAGGTAAATATTCCCCATATCCAACCGTAGTAATCGTTTCAACCGCATACCAAATCGAATCATCAAAAGTCCGTACTAATGTGTCCTCATTACATCTGGGGTCAGCAACACATTTGTCTTCATACTGAATCTCAAACATGAGAGTTAATACTGCACCTGCGAGGGTTAGTAGTGATACGATAATGAATAAATGAGTTATACGTTTTTGCACTGACACTTCTCCGCCTTCAGCAATATTAAGCATTCGCAAAATTGCTTGTATTGCCGGGACTAAAAGAAGAAATCTGAGAACCCCCGCCTCACCTAATCCTGGGATTGAAGTCCCTAACAGCGGGAACAAGGCGATTACCTGAAAGCAATTCCATTTCCACCATTCAACGCGATTTTCACTTTTAGAATGTGAATCTGCTAATATTGTGACAAAATAACCCAACAGAATAATGTCAATGATAACTAAAATTTTCCACTCAAAAGAATTTGTGTGCTGTAAATCATTGATTGAATCATAAACTATGATACCAATTGCCAGCAAAGATGATGTTAGAAAAATAATCTCTTGGGTATTGATGAGTGACTTCGTGAATGGTGTATACCACGCCTTCTTCTCACTCATATAATTGCGGCCAAGTAAGAGAGGATATCACGATTGCCTCGCTAATGATAACCAAGAACCGATTTATCGGTGTCAATTTATTTCTTGAAAGGATGGATTGTTCCTAATTTCAGAAGATATCATCATCATCATCATTGTCATCAAACATGCCATCATCAGCCTTGGCTTTGCTACCTTTAGCCTTAGATTTAGCAGGTTTCTTGGCCGATTTCTCAGCGGGTTTATCTTTTGATTTCTCAGCAGGTTTCGCAGCGGGTTTCGCAGCGGCTTTCTTACCTTTTTTGGACTTACCTTCGCCTTCTTCCGCTGCCAAACGTTTCTTCTTTTCTTCTTCTTCTCTAGCAGCCAACTCTTCAGGGTCAAGACCCTGTTGTAATGCCAACTTTATCCTACGCTCATCACGAGCTTGCTTCTCAAGCAATCTGTGTCTTGAACGGTCATATTGCTGCAACATGAACATTGCATCATGCTCAAGCAAGGGAGAATCTGAAATCACAGTAACATCTAGCCAATCGCCATCTTCTGCCAAAAATTCTGCTAAAGGCTCAAACTTTAGATCGGACTTTTTGACTTGAGTATAGTGTAGAGCATTACCCATGCGATGTTCAACGCCAGAAAAGTGGCAGTAGAACTTCTTACCACCTAATGTGTCGCGCACCAAATCAAATAATTCCCCATAATCTTCACTGGTTCTAAGTCTACCATGCCCGCGTGAATGGATATGTGCCATATTGAGCACAGGAACGGTTCCTTCAACGTGATTACTAACCTCCAAAACTTCCTCTAAGGTGCCCCATAATTCTTGTCGGCCACTGGTTTCAATACCAACCAACGCTGGCGTGTCATCGTTTAGCCAAGGGAATGCGATGTGCTGTTCTTCAAGCGATTTATCGCCCCACAATTCGCCAACTCTCTCAACCACTCCGGCCATAATGTTAGCAACCTGCTCGTTGGCATCTTTACCTCTGCTGAACTCCAAATACGGGCCAACATGGAACACAATATGCCGAGCATTTACAACCTTGGCTGCTTGAATTGATGCTTCCATTTTTGCCAAGGTTCTGCTTCGTTCTCGGCGATTACCTAGTAACTCCGCGTAATATGGGCCATGCAAGTTCATCTCAAACTTAGTTTTATGAGAAAGTACACCTGCTTGCCAATACTGGTCAAAGTGCTTTGGTTGCACGGTTCTGACAGTTTGAATCTCCATGGTTTCAAGACCAAGAGTGGTGATGTCATCCATCCCTTCAACGATTGTTCTACCCTTACATGAAAGCGGAACACCCGCCGGACCTAGTTTTAGTGACACCCCATCATCCCCTCCGACCTCCCGGCCGAATCGCTGTTCTTTGTTAATACTGTGTGCAGACAGGCTCATTACGGCTAATAATCTGCCAAAAAGTCCGCCGCCATTATCAGTTTGTGACCCGCCCTACTTGAACCAATTGATTAATCTTCAGCGGAATTTGAATCAACTTCACTAAGGGAAGAGTTGTTGCGAGTTCGGATTACGAAGATACCAATCCCAATCAATAAAACTCCGATTACTGTAAAAATAATCCACATCAAATTGCTTTCAACTGGTGGCGGAGCCTCTTCTAGCACCACTAATGTCTGATCAATCGTTACATTTTGAATCACCTGCACGTGGCCTGTTGACCACTGTACTCGCACTTCCTTGACTTGTGTTTCACTACCCAACCCAACATGCACTACAGGGTCTCCTGAGCCAAGATAACCTGAACCAGCATAGGTTTGTTGTGAAATTACACTACCGTTGGATAATTCAACCTCAACCAGCATTCCAATCCCATAGTAATTTGACTGGTTTCCTCTCAATTCAATTTTGAGCCAATGATTGCCAGTGATTTGGGCGGCATTATTCTCAAAAAGTTGTAATGGCCCATCAGAGTTAGCGACTATTATGTCAATATCACCATCACCGTCAAAGTCAACCGTTGAAGCACCCATGCTCTTTTTGTGACCACCTAAACCAACTTCGTCGGTGATATCAGTTAACCAACCATTACCATCATTACGAAAGAGTGTGTTTTCCTGAGTAGGAACATATGTGTTAATTCGGCCAGCAGTCGTGAATAAGTCAAAATCGCCATCAAGGTCGTAATCAAAAAAGTGACAATCCCAGTTGACGGTGATTCTCTTGTCATCGTTATTATGAAAATCACTATCTAGTTCTCTTTGAAATGATTGACCATCTTGATTATACCAAATGAAATTAGGTCCGAAATTCGTCTGACAAAGGTCAAAATCCCCATCCCCATCAATGTCAGCAGCATGAGCACCCATGCCTGTCCCTTGTAGTAACAGTCCCGCTTCAACCGTGACCAAATCAAAGGTACCATCACCATTATTTTCGTATAAGGGGGAAATACCAAAATCACTCGCAATAAAGAGGTCTTCCCAACCATCTTGATTGTAATCAAACCATAATGCAGCCCAAGTAACTCCTGTACCAGCTGGTGAAAGTACATTCCCATTCCCGAGTACTACATCTCCGCCCTGAGTTCCAGATGGTGCATCATCTTGTGATTCATTAGAAACTGCTGGAATGAAATCCGCTGTCGGGTTGAGTTCTTGACCAGATATACGACCTGCTTCAATTGTCTGGTCACTAAATTCAGGGACACCATCGCCGTTGGAATCACCTTCATTCCGGTACAGAATGTTTGTCTCAGGCCACATCTCAAAATCTCTCTCATCAACAATCCCCGAATTTATAGAATACAAATCAAGGTCACCATCGTGGTCATAATCAGCCCATACTCCGCCTGTAGAATGACCTGGATTCCCAAGATTAGTAAGTTCGGTCACATCACTAAATGTGCCATCCCCATTGTTGGAAAACATGATGTTTTCTTCACCACCGGATTGAATTGCAGATGCTGAAAAGTCTGCAGCCCCGAAGTTGGAAATGTAAAGGTCCACATCACCATCTCCATCAAAATCTGCCCAACATGCTCCAATTGCTGTTGAATTAACTAATTTCACACCTGCGGCTACTGACACATCAACAAATTGGCCGCCGTCATTTCGCATCAAAAATGTCTGACCTGAACGATTCTCCACTATTGCCGCATCAATCACTGACTGATCTGTGCCTTCTGCAAAACTTTCTTCAGTTTCCATCCCAAGTTGGTCAAAGCGAGCGGTGACATAGAGGTCTAAATCACCATCTCCATCATAATCACCCCATGATGTTCCTGGCCCATAAGATGCCCAGTTGGAAAGCGGGCCAGAAGAGAGGTTGTAAAGTCCCGTAATATTACTAACATCAGTGAACTCAACCCCCAAAGGGTCAGAGCCTGAACTTTGTACGGCTCCCCCAAGAGCCGGTGAAAAAGCAGAAGCAAACAAAACCAACAATACTAGAGTTGGTAAACTTCGATAACCACTTTGATTCATCGGCACTCAACCTCTTACAAGCCTCGGGCGAAGTTATTACATGAATAATCTCCTCATAAAAAAATGAAAAACTAACCGACCGAAAGTAACGGGTATCTAAGCCCCCTCCGCGTAACATGGGTGAATCGGCGCTTGCTGATGCAATCTCTGCATTTCGTGACGGAAAACCCGTTTTAGTCTTTGATTCGGACTTTAGGGAGAGGGAAACCGACCTACTTTGGCCAGCCATCGCTGCAACACCAGAAGTAATGCGTCAATTGCGTCAAGATTGCGGTGGCTTGCTTTTCCTTGCAATTGGCGACGACGTGGGCGAACTTTTCGACCTTCCTTACCTCCAAGATCTACACACAAACCCTACACTAGTAGGAGAACACCCGGTTTTGGATGTATTAATCACTGACGATTTACGGTATGATACCCGTAGCGCTTTCACTCTTTCACTAAACCACCGAGACACATTCACAGGAATAACTGACCGCGACCGTTCGCTAACCACTCGCCGTTTCGGAGAATTGACTAGTGAACTAATAGAAACTAAGGCAAACAGAGAAGAGGCAATTACCGCACTCGGTTTAGAATTCCGCACACCCGGACATATTCCTTTGTGCCGCGAATCGCCTGGAGGACTTGTTACGCGGCAAGGCCACACAGAACTTGCAGTTGCGATTGCTCGCTTGTCTGGAAACGTTGCTTGCACCATCGGTGCAGAAATGCTACAACCAAATGGCGATGGTGCATTGCCTTTCGAAGAAGCAAGAAAATACGGCCAAGAAAGAGGAATTCCTTTCCTTAGTGGAGCTGACTTGTTAGCAGCAATGGACAATCAATGAGTTGAAGTGGGGATACCAAGGAGTTGAATTTGATGTCACGGGTTATGGCAGTTGGAGTGTTTGACCTGCTACATGCTGGTCATCTTCACTATCTTGAGCAAGCAAAGGCTCTTGGTGACCATTTGACTGTTGTCGTTGCCCATGATGAAAC
>CAUZNH010000078.1:0-5707 GCA_963581345.1 Candidatus Thalassarchaeaceae archaeon
AGGGAAATTACTCACAACAGATTGTCAATAATTGCATCCATATCTTGTACACGGCAGCAGTAATGGCAACGCAATTGCAATGGATCTACTGAAATCACTGTCAATCGATGTGACTGTGGCTCACGATCTCCGTGAGTGATGCAGTTTGAAAATGTACATTTCGCAACATTTACTAATTCATTATGAGCCTCTACAGAGCGCTTCTTTGCGACTGTATAATTTCGGATAATCGCAACAGAAGCGTGTGGTGCAATGATGCTTAATCGGTCAAGTTCTTCTTGAGTTAATTCCCGGTCCTCAACCTTGATGATGTCCTTTGCACCATACTTTCCAGATGGAACATTCATCACTAGGGAAACTGGATTGGAGTTTTTTCCAGTAATTCTCAACATACGCAGAACTTTCAACGCTGCACCCGCTGGAATATGGTCAATCACCGAGCCATTACAAATTGCAGTAACTCTACGCATCTCACTCATTGACTCACCTCCTCAGGAATAGCTACTCCAAACAAGTAGCAAAGTAAAGCCATTCGAGCCACTACGCCATTGAATGCTTGATCAAAGTAGGCAGCGTGTGGGGTGCTATCGACATTAGGATGAATCTCATCAACTCTAGGAAGAGGGTGCATGATAATCATTGATTCTTTGACATCCTTCAAGTCTTTACGACTCAATTTGTAGATACCAGCGACTTTCAGATACTCATCTTCATCAGGGAATCTTTCTTTTTGAATTCTAGTCATGTAGACTACATCTGCGGTTGGAAGATTTGACACTAGGTCTTCTGAAACAGTGATGTTTGTACCACTGGCTTTCAAGTCCTCAATTATCTCTTCTGGCATACTCAATGCCGGAGGAGCGATGAAAGTCAAATTTGCTCCGAAGCGAGAGAGAGCATGTGAAAGGCTGTGAACTGTCCGACCGTAACGTAAGTCACCTACCATCACAACGTTCAGGTTGAGTTTGCCATGGGCTTGTTTTATGGTGAACAAATCAAGCAGAGTTTGAGTGGGATGATGACCTGCCCCATCGCCACCATTTAGGATTGGAATCGTGCAAGCGTCGGCTGCATATTGGGCCGCTCCTTGGCGTGGATGACGCAGAACTGCGACGTCACAATAGCCGTCAACCATCTTCATGGTGTCAAAAAGCGTCTCACCCTTGGTGACTGACGACGACGCGAGGGCGCCGAGATTGACGACATTGCCGCCAAGGCGCTTCATTGCTGTCTCAAATGACATCCGAGTACGAGTACTTGGTTCAAAGAACATATTGCCGAGCAGTTTGCCTTCTAACAACGGCAAATAGACTTCTCCGTTGGCTGCTGGAAGTAGTTTTACAGCATCTTTTAGGAGTGCATCAATCTGCTCATTTGTCAAGTCATCCATGGTGATGAGGTCGTCCGCCATCTCCTTCGCCTGCTAAAGCGGGTCCGCACCACACCCATATTGATTGCGACCGATGGAACCGCCATATGCCACCTAAACTAAGCAGTTAAGAGGGCCGTTTGTGTGGCCCCGTCCAATGCTCATAGTGAGAACGCCCGTTAGGGTTTCGTTTTGTGGTGGCGGCACCGACTTGCCGGCGTTTTACAAAAACAGCGATGAAGGTGGGCTGGTTACCTCGATGGCACTAGATGCCTACATCTATGTCACAGTAAACAAGCGTTTTGACAATGCAGTTAGAGTATCATATAGCCAGACTGAAAATGTTGATAATTTTGAGGACCTTCAACACGAATTAGTTAGAGAAGCAATGCGGTTGACAGGCGTGACTTCTGGGATTGAGATAACCACTATTGCAGACATTCCAGGCCAAGGCACCGGACTTGGCTCTTCATCATCAGTCACAGTGGGGTTACTCCACGCTTTGCACGTATATGCTGGGCGTGAGGTTACTGCCCAACAGTTGGCAGAAGAGGCTTGTCACATTGAAATTGGAGTCTTGGGACAGCCAATTGGCAAACAGGATCAATATGCAGCCGCCTATGGCGGATTGAATCAGATTCGATTTAATTCAGATGAATCAGTTGATGTTATCCCTCTAGATTCTTCAACAAGTTCTAATTTAGGTGAAAACTTCTGTTTGGTGTGGACGGGATTGACGCGTAAAGCATCTTCAATTCTTGAACAACAAAGCCGGAACACCGCATCAAAAATGCAGCAACTTGAGGCTATGCGTACACAAGCAGAGCAAGTGTCTGGGCTAATTGAATCGGGAGATTTCTCAGCGATTGGTGAACTTCTTGGCAACACTTGGGAGTTGAAGAGAACATTAGCAGATGGGATTTCAAACCCTGAAATTGACACATTATATGACCAATTAATGGGACTTGGTTGCACAGGTGGAAAACTGTTGGGAGCAGGTGGTGGAGGATTCATTTTAGTTCAAACCCCACCAAATGTACAGCAAAAAATTGCTACAAATCTTGCAAACAAAGTGATTCCGCTAAACCCTGATTTACACGGGTCAACTCTAATCCTTGACGAACGGGGGGAGTGATAAATTGCGACTAACTGCATTACTACTTGTATTCATTCTGAGTGTGACCCTACTCACATACCCAACTACACTTGAGAATCAAGAAACTAAAACGTGGTCAACATCATCCGCCTCCCTTGACATGATAGTTCTAGACAATAATGGGCTTCCTCTCTCGGGCGCAGTAGTTACTGTTACTGACGCTTGGACTGGATTGACGGTTGCTGGGCCTGAAACCTTGGCAGGTAGCAGATTAGTGTTTGATAATCTGCCAGCAGGACCAGTTAGAATATCAGTCACCCATTCTAATTATGCAAGTGGAATGGGATTTGTTATCCTATTCGCTGATGATGTTTATGAAACCGATGTTGCACTGATTCCATTGGATGGGACCCTCAACATTTCAGGCACTGCTGGAAGCGATATTACAATGACTCTAATAGGGCATACCGAAGAGTTGCAAACAACTCTCAATGCAACAGGTAACGCCACTTTGGCTGTACCAAACGGCGGTGCGGGCTGGATTTCTGCAACAAATGAGAACAGTGCATCACTAATGAGTTGGATCGGAGAGGATGCAATTGCAATTTCAGACAACGGTACAATGCGAATATTTGGTTGGCCTGAAAATGCAAGCGACACTGGGGTGTTGCGTATAGAACATCACCCATCCGGTTATTGGGAGTTAATTGATTGGAGTGGAGAAGTGGATGAAAATCTGCCAAGAACCTCCGAAGGTGAATGGAAAATTTACAACTCAGAAGGTGGAATCCGAGTTGGGCAACCGCTCACCAGTAATGATTCAGCCCAACTCAACATCACCAATCTACTGACAAATCAAGATGAGGCACCAAGTCCAAAATGGGAAGGGCAGGCGTATCTGAACATGACGAGCGCTCCGGAAAAAGGAGAGACATTCAACTTAACTTGGGAAGCTAGTTTCACCATACCTACCGACTTTGGCACACCACAAATCCCTGACCGCTCACTAGGACTAATTGGGCAAATAGACCGTTGGTTTGGTAACCGTGATGGTAGCCTTGGTTTCGGTGAACAGTCGGGTTTTTCGATGTTTCATGAAGAAAATATGTGGGTTGAAAGCAACCATCTTTTCCTGTTTGACGAGCAACCACTGAATGGGCTTGTGAATCGATCTAATTTTTCTATTACTCAAAATGACAGCATTGGAGCAGGATACTACAGTTGGAATGAAACCGCAGTGTTGCAGGGTGAGGCTGCATTCGGTAGTAGCCGAATTTTCTGGTTCCCTGTTCGTGGTGATGCTTTAGAAGCGATTCCTATCACAGTAAATCTGCCATCAGGATGGGAGGTAAGGTACAGTCCTCAAATTGATCTGCTTACAGGAAATCAATCAACATTCACAGTGAACCGCTCTCTTTCACCGACTGTCGGTATGTGGACTGTCACTGTAGGCCCTAATCAAGCACCAATCGCTGATGGTCATTTGGAAGAGCGCCCTGGTTTAGCAATTCCACTGAACGGTAATGTGACTTTGACAAGTGAGTGCAGTGATTCAGGAATGTCAGAATTATCAAGTCATTGGGAATTGAGGCGAAATGGGACCATTCAATCTGAATCTGATAACGAATCATTCACATTTATTCCAGAGACGGTGAATTATTCACACAGCAATGTTGTCAATGCAACACTGACTTGTAGTGACTGGGATGGAGCAAGTTCCAATTGGTGGATTGATTTGTATGTCGATGGCGAGGTGCCAAGGGCGAGCATCAACGCTACAGAAGAGGGGGGGGGGCAGATCCCTCCTTACTTCCACTACTTGGGAGACGTTGGTGAGTTTGAGGTCAGGGCTGGCTCTCTTCTTACTGTGATTGCCGAAACCGAAGATGATTCAGGAGCCGGTGTCAGCGTTATTTGGCGCTCAAATAAATCAGAAGGTTGGGAGCAACATGATATTGGATTTGCAGACCAATTCAATCAAGGAAATGATGTGAATTGGATGCATATGTCGGTAGAGGAGCGACATTTGCAAAGGGAATTGACAGCCTATTCATTAGAGATGGAATTGACTGATGGTGCCGGAAACAGCAATGTAACAAGTTGGAATATCACAATGCTGGATGGCACCCCTCCAACTATCACGGCAGAAGTGATGGTTGATGGGTATCCAATTGGGCCACTAAATCCAGCTATGGCGGAAAGTGAAATTGTGTTGAACCTGACTCGCTCATTTGATGATATAGACGCTATTGAAAATACAATATGGGCAATTTGGTTGGACAACATCCCATTACTAACGGATGGTACTTGGGACGAGGTAAGAATTTTCCAACTTCCTCTAATGTATGTTGGGACTCACGAATTAAAATTGGTCGCGAGGGACAGTTCTTGGAATATCCGCGAGGTGATTTCCAACCCAGTAGTTGAGCCACAAGTACCTGCATCTATCAGTGGCGTTGAAATCAATGTAGATGGAATCCCAGTCATCGGGGATTCTGGAATGCTCTCAGTTACAATTGTCAACATTGGTTCAACCAATGCCAAAGTAACTGCCTGCTACCTAGACCAATGTGGTAAAGAATGGGATTCTGGTGAGGCTGCCGCTGATAGGCCCGCAACAGTAATTCTTCCTTTAGAAGTAAATGAGTACAAACGCGGCACAATTAGTGTTGAGGTAACTTGGACTGACCAAGTTACTGGAGAGGGAGGGACATTCACTCTTGAAAGTGATATATCGCCTAAATCGCAATGGGCTGAGAACGCTGACGAACTCATTGCTGTCATCTTAGTCTCGCTTTTGGGATACCTGATGTTCAAGAATCGAAAGGAAAGAGATGACACACCTTTCTGATATGTGTTTACTCCGGAATCATTCAACCCAAGTAGGGAGCACCTTATTGAGAACGAAGCGGCCGTCGCGAAGCGATGTCAGAGGTTGAGGGGGTTGAGGACATTGACTCAATACTCTCTAAATCAATAGCACTGCAGCGTAACCGTTTGGAAACTCTAGGCATCGTTTCAGCGATTTGCTTAGTGATGGCTGCTGCATGGTATGTCTGGCCAGGTATTG
Organism: Candidatus Thalassarchaeaceae archaeon; assembly: GCA_963581345.1. Classification (GTDB taxonomy): domain Archaea; phylum Thermoplasmatota; class Poseidoniia; order Poseidoniales; family Thalassarchaeaceae; genus MGIIb-Q1. The sequence continues at coordinate 5,536 of CAUZNH010000078.1, forward strand.
ATGGCAGAGCTGAATTCCTGCCGAGATTTGGCCCAGGGATTATTCTGATGGTTTTGGCATTAGCAATGCAAGACTTTGTTGATTATGGACCAAAACACCGCTCAAGGTTGGGGTCTCTTACAGCCGCGGCTTGGGCCCCAATGCTGTTGCTTGGAGTGACTTCTTTTGACCC
>CAUZNH010000079.1:0-5705 GCA_963581345.1 Candidatus Thalassarchaeaceae archaeon
CTGTTCATCTGTCGGCTTCATACAAAGTCGAAAACACCGTGTCTAATTAGGCAAGCGGTTTCTCCCGTGGTACTAGGGTCTGAACAGAAAACCCTCAACTTTTGAACTAAAATTCACACTGTCTCTCATGGGCTGATACAGACAACCGGCATATCATTTCCATAAAATCGCAAGGGTTCTCTCAAACCCATCAAGGAATTTTGGAAGAGTACAGTGGGCTTTCAGTCGGTCAGTACTGAGGCTACCGTCTTATTCACTCACCGTAGTGCTCACGAGCATACGCCAATCCCGTTGGAATCCCGATGTCGATGTAATCGGCATCCAACTCAGCGGCTAACAGCCGACCCTGGCTAGCAAGTGCGCCTAATTTCTCAACATCATCGAAACCTGTCTGCCACCAAAATTCGGTTGTCACAATCATTCTACCCGTACATCTCCAGCGTGGAGGATTGGTTATGGGGAAGGGTTTAGTTTTCCTCTTTTCAAGAATGCCGCTCAAGGCTCGGTGCTCTGAATTTTTTGAATTGTAAAGGGAATCGACACGCCCAGTATCGCCAAGCATTTCACCCCAAGGGCTGACCACTGGCACCACGCCAATCACACATCTCTGAGATGTTCCGTGAACTCGCAAAAGTTCGAAGGCCGGACAAGGATGACGAAGGTAGAGGTTGTCCGGTGTGGCTACAAGCATATTTTCTCCACAGATTGGAATTGCTTGTGATATTGCATCCACCAACCCATTTGGCTCGGCTTGTTCAACAAATTTGATGTCGCCTCGCGTTAATTCACCAGATTCTTCTAGGCTGGTTTTGATTGCTGGTTTGTTTGGTGAGGTGACTATTACGATCCCATCAACTTCTGCCGCACGTAATTCATCTATTGTGCGCTGAAGCATAGTGCGGCCATTGATTTCAATCAATTCCTTACAACCGTTGACATGGTCATCTACGACTCTACTACCGCGACCAGCGGCTGGAATCACTCCCCACATCATTTGATTGGACTAACTATTCCATTCATGGCTTTACCCCTGACTTGACCAAGCCAATCTAATCGGGCATCAATTCATGTGTAGTAACCACAGAGCGAGCATTGTGACTAACCGCGTCTCGTGCTCAACTCCGGCTAGAATCGGGTTACTCGGAAACCCGTCAGACGGTTATTTTGGCGCCTGTATTTCGACACCAGTGTGGAATTGGCAAGCTACTGTCACTCTCTCGCCACAAAATACAGATGATAGGCCGTACGAATTACCTGACGATTCGGGATTGAAGCGAATCATGGGACCAACTATTACCGTTTTTGAAAAGCACTTTGGGTGCACCGTTTCCCCATTCAAAGCAGAGGTAAACACCACCATTCCTTATCGAGTTGGACTTTCTGGTTCTTCAGCAATAGAGACCGCATTCATGCTGACATTGATGGCATATCACGATATCCCGATGAATAAAATCAGCGCCCGCGAATTAGCCGAGTTGGTGTTGAAAGTTGAGACTGAAGAACTTGGCATAGTTGCAGGATTACAAGACCGATTACCACAGGCTTACGGCTGTATGTTGCACATGGATTTTGATAAAGAATTGATGACACATCGGGGTTATGGAGATTACACTGAACTCAATGCTGAAAACTTCCCCTTGTTATGGGTTGCACACGCTCCAAGTGGAGAAGATTCTGGAAAAACACACTCTGGGATTGCCAAACGATGGCAACAACAAGATTCGAAAATGGTTGAAATTATCCAGCACCTTGCTGATTGCGCAAATGAAGGACTTCAAGCAATTAACAGTGGAGATTCTAGTGTTTTTGCATCATTGATTGACACTAATTTTGATTTGCGACTAGAATTATTCGGTGAAGAGGCTCTTGGAGATACTCTTGATGCAGTAAAGTTGGCCCGCTCTCTTGGCTCATGCGCCAAACAGTGTGGGTCAGGTGGTTCAATTTTCGGTATCATACCTAATTCAGATTTTCCTGCAATAGCATCCCCTGCATTTTCTGAAATGGGCTGGACTTTTCATTCTGATATTGAGGTGGTAATGTGACCGGCGAAGAGATGGACGAACCATCAAATCGTAAGCGGATGAAAATAGCATATGTCCACGACCCACCTAACCATGCAGAAATTGCAACTCGCTGGCGCAACCCAGCCTTCCTATCAGATCGTGGATTCACCGATTTGGTGGTGGCTGACCAATTGTTTGGCTGTCTCGCTCTTGTCATGGAAAACGCTCAACCTCCCGAGGTTTCTCAGCGGATTTCAGATCTAGATGAGCGCATCAAAGATGCAATGGAATCTAGCCTTGATACGTGGGTAATGGAAGACCTGTTTACCCTACCAACAGAGATTGCAAAGAGCAGTGGTGGTTGCCCGCATGATGATGAAATATGGCGCTCAATAAACATAAATTTACACGCTTTGTTTAACCGATTCCCGGATTTGAAAGGAATCATTTTTCGTTTCGGTGAAGCATTTGAAACTGATTCTTGGGCAAGCCGCTTAAACCCATTTAGTTGCCAGTGTGAAGTGTGTGAAAAATTGGGTAAAATCGGAGCACTGCAACGTATTGTCTCAGAACTTGAAGAGGTTGTTTGCGAGCAGTTAGGGATGTATTGTATCCTCAGAATGTGGGATTTAGGTGACGATGGATTCCATGCAGATTCTGAGCAACAATCTGCTGGATTAACCACTTGGAATGATAATACGAGATTAGTAGTATCAATTAAGCATACAGCGACAGACTACTGGCGGCATCAACCATGGAATAATTCTATCGAACTTGATGGCCCGCCACGCCTAATCGAATTTCAATGCGAACGCGAATACGAATTTCTCGGACTTTTACCAAATTGGCTCGGCCACTCTATTGCCAATGGCTTTGAGGAAATAGACGAGAACAACACCGGTGGCCTCTCCAATTCACTACCACCGAACTGGGCTGGCTCATACATCATCCCTCGTGGTGGAGGGTGGTCAGTAGACCACGCTTCTGATGACTTTTGGTCAGAAATGAATGCGTACGCAGTAATCGCCCTGACCGACAATCCAAATCGTGACCCAGATGAGATACTAGACCAATTCCTAGAACAATCAGGGTTTGACGAGCAAGAATCACGATTTTCATTAGCCACTCTCATCAAGATGAGTAGCGACTTAGTTCTCCACCTAAGATACCTGCAAACGTTCCAAGACATAGCCAAACAAGTTTGGATGCCATCGCATAACTGGTTCCGGGATGACACTTTGGTCCCTGGTGCTTGTGCTCATATCACAAATCTAGTGACAAAGGCTGGACTTGCTAACAATCTCCGAGCTGACCGAGCCTTCGCCTCAATCATTGCCCGCACTCAACTCACCCGCGCAGAAGCGCTGTTCGAAGGCGGCCGATTCACCAACCATCCAAAAGCGGAATTCATCCTCAATTCCTACCGCTTCGCAGTCAAATTCGCAACCCTTTCAGAATCAATCTGGAATGACCTTCTCAACACTGCATCTATCAGCCCAACACCACTTGAAAGACGGGATGCGAAACATGTCATTTTGGCCAACCTTGAGCAGACACCACTCAACCCATTGAGATGTCTAGATTAGGCATGATAATCAGTAAGCAGCCTCTCGCCCACCCATGGAGAAAGCCTTGTTCAGCCGCCTTTGGCAAGAACTTGACTTTGATGACCATCCTTACCCAGGCAATCATTCCCCTGACCCGCAAGGTGACTTGAAATTCACAACAGATGATGGAGCATTGACCCTTACCGATGACAGAATTAGTTTCCGATTAGGTGTGGGGGATGATGGTGAGAAGAGCATCCACCGCTGGACTATGGAGCCAGCACAAATGAACGAGGGACCCGATAGATTAGGTGAACATCGCTGGTCGATTAGTCCAAAAGACCTCGGCCTTAATCTGAGCGCCTTTGTGGCGGTAAAAATTGGACCACCCACTGTAAAAAGCGGGGATTCAAAACTAGAAGAGCGTATACTCCTAGGTCAAATCCGCAACGCCCTAAGTCCACTTTTGACTGATTGGACATGGCATTTGGAAGTTGATAACAAGCCAGATAGAATGGGATGGTACATTCGGGCTCCAGAGTCATGGGATAGCCTTTTCACAATATTTGCTGGGCTTGGCTGGAACCCCGACACACCTGAAAACAAACATGGATTTGTTCTTTTTGAACGGGCCCCTCCTGGCGAACTAGACCGTCCTGATGAAGAGAATCCAAACCGACTTGATGCGCTAAGGACGGTCGCTCTTTGCAATTCACAAAGAGGGGCTTTGACAAAACTAGCGAGTGACCCCATTTGGTCTCATGAAGCAACACCACACCATCTGGATAATTTGCAAGGTGATGTTCAACTTTGGCCACCTTCAATGGGTCGGTGGCCACTTCTTGTTGCTCGTCAATTGGAGCAAACAAATCCAGTAAAGAATGCTTTAGCAGTAGCTCAATGGCAGGCTGAAATTGTGGGTGCACTAACTCCTGCTATCTCAACATTATCAACAAAAATTGATGGCCTCAGTTGGCAGTAATTGTCAACCCATCCATGTCGGGAGCCCACTCAATTAGACTCCAACCGGCCGCTTCGCAAGCGGCCTCGACAGCCTCGCGTTTGCCAAGATTACACAACAGCATGGCACAACCACCAGCACCAGCGCCAAGGGCTTTCCAAGCCAATACTTCCTTGCTTGAAAGAAGTAGGTCCACCACTTCTCGGAAGGGGTCGTGAAGACCTTTGTCAAGCAGATCAACCCCTCGACAAACCTCATGGAGAGAAGCGATGAACTCATCACGCCTATCTTGTTGAACAGCCTTAGCCATGGTCCTAGCCGATAGACGTATCGCCATCAGACCTTCTTCAACCTCTTTGTCACCAGCGGCATATCTTTCCCATATATTCTTGTGAAGTTCCCCTGAAACATGAGTTATATTGGAATTAACCACCACCAACTGTCTTTGCAACCACTTGGTAGATGAGGCTATAGGGACAAGCGGCATTTCCTCAACATCATCCTGCATGAACATCAGATGATTCCAACCACCGTGACTTGCCGCCCATTGGTCTTGGCGTCCGCCTTTGTTGCCCAAAAGCGATTCAAATTGAAATGCTTGTTCTGCCAAGGCCTTGCGACCGATATCATCGGTTTCCATAGCGCTGATAGCCCCCATCAATGCAACATTGATTGCACCTGTAGTACCTAATCCAGAGCCTACCGGAACCTCACAAGTGTAGGAGACTGTGAGAATCCCTGCATCGTCAACCTCAAGAGTCGCTGTGGCATACTTATTGATGGCTAGATTGACCACTTCGCCCCCAACATCGTGAGTGTAAGGAGCAACATCTGTCCAGCCACCTGCAAAGTCTAGGCGCACTGGAGCGCGAGCCACTACCTTCCGAGCCACATTCCTTCGGAAACGCTGCCTCCCATCAACCCGACGCTTGGATTTGCCAAAAATCAAAGGTCGGCTATGGCATTATCAATCAGCGCTTGACCCCTATCCATGATCATTCCTCGCCATTTGTCAGATTTTGGACTGAAGATTTCTACTAGCCTCAGGCGCTCTGTTGAGTGAACCTTTTCGCGCTTCCCAATATTTGACCATTGAGTCATTCTATTCTCTGCCCGAAGAGACTTGATTACTTTGACCGGTTTGTAAGTTCCAAACTCCTGAGTAATCAATGTCCAATCAATATCTGTAAA
>CAUZNH010000080.1:0-5699 GCA_963581345.1 Candidatus Thalassarchaeaceae archaeon
CGTGAACTCACCTGAAATTTCAACATTCTTGACTGATACAAATGAACTTGCGGGATTATTCAAATCTAGTTCAACAATGCCGACCGAATGCCCTTGACCAACTCCAAAACACCTATCTCTCTCAATATGAGGGCATTCTACTGAGAACCATCTCGTTCCTTCACTGCCTGGAAGCCAGTGAAGTTCATGCTGTTGGTCAATAACAGCCATGCCATTTGATTCAGTTGCTACGAGACACATTGCATGCATCTTGTGAAGACAACTAATGTCTAGTATTGGTGAACTCTTACTATTATTCAGTGGGAAATATTCGGTATTACCGTTAGCATCCTCACGGAATCTAGTAATGACACCACTAGTGGCTCCAATGTAAGCCCAGTTACCTGATGAATCCCAAGTAACAGCATTCAGGCTTTGAGCCATCAAATTTCCGGCTGAGCCAGGTACATGAGTTACTGAATGGTCATCTCTTGTATAACGCAGGAGTGTACCATTATCTCCAGCGATTAAGGCGGTGAGGCCTTGAGGATGCCAATCAACATCATTTAGGCCATCTTGATCATTAGCATTCAATTGTACCTGAGTGAATGGTTTTCCTGCTGCAATAAAATGAGCATAACCGAGTGTCCCAATCAAAAGTACATCGTCACCTGATGGTGAAACTGCTAGGGCATCAATACCCATATCCGATTCACCAATGAAAAATTCTGTCGATACCGTAACAACCGAATTAATCTCTTGAGCCAATGCGTTTGGGATTAGTAGAAGGAGCAATACTAGAGGTAAGGTGACCCGCCGCATGAACAACCCCACCGGCACCGGTGATTTATCCTTCACGGATGATTGCGAGGGGGGTTTGAGATAGTAAGTTTGAACCACATGAGCCTCTCGGACATGTTCATGGAGACCTTTGAGGTTAAGCGCGGGATAGCTAAGAATGTATTAGGAGATGGAGGGCTGGAGGCTCTTGCAGGCAAATATTTTGACAATGTAGAAACCTCTAGTGACGACGGTTTTGAAGGAAGATTTGGAATCTTGTTGAAAGTCGCAGGTCATTACAATGCTAAGGGCCAGTTAGTAACTGATGTTGAACAGATGAAAGGTGGTGACCTAGAAGAATTCCTTTCGGCCGATGGTGGTCGAGAAAAAGCAATGGATTCTCGCCGGCGCTGGTCTGAATTCCTTGATTCTGCAACTGGATATTCACCAAAACAGCGGGGAGACAAAGCGAAAGAATCAGCCAAGAAAGCATCCAAGGCAAAATCTGCGGTTTCACAAGCACGTCATTTCATGAAACTATCAGATGTGAGTGAAGAAAAGTCGGCTTTGGCTGAAGAATTAATCACTGAAATTCAGGAATGCCTAGGCAGGGGAGATTTCACCCGTGCCGCAAGCCGTGGCGAAAAACTAGGAAAATTATTCTGATGGTGAAAATGATGGAAGTCGAAGACCTCTCTCCGCTTTCAGCAGAGCACAAAGAGAAAGTCTTGTCCATGTTCACCGATGCTGACGAGGTGGTTGGGGTAAATCACCTAGTTGACTGCCTTAGTAATTCCACATCACATGCAGGAGATGGCATCATCAGAGCCTATGTTGGATTTGAACCATCAGGAAAAGCCCATATCGGCTGGAAAATAATTGCACAAACTCTCAGACGCTTACTCGATGCTGATGTAAACGTACTAGTCTTCTTAGCCGATTGGCACGCGTGGGTCAATGACAAATTTGGCGGAGATATGGACAAAATACAGACTACAGGTCGCTACATGGAAGAGGTGTTCAGAGCCCTTCTCGAACACCCAGAAGAAGGCGATGGGGCAGGCCAACTGCGGTTTCTCTACGCTAGTGAACTAATGGACTCTGGAGATTATTGGGCGCGGGTGTTGAAGTGTTCAAAGAATATGAGTTTAGACAGGGTACGTCGCACTTTCAGCATAATGGGAAGAGCCGAGGATTCTTCTGATGGTGACCTGTCAAAATTCTTCTATCCAGCAATGCAAGCAGCTGACATATTTGAGTTACAGATTGACATCGCCATAGGGGGCATGGACCAACGCAAAGCACACATGTACATGCGACAGGTTGCCGACCGCCATAATTGGCTGAAAGCAACCTGCGTTCACACACCAATTCTGTCAGGACTCAAAGCATCTGGAGCACGAATGGAGTCTTTTGACCACAAGATGAGTAAATCCGACCCATCCGGAGCAATCTTGCTACATGACGATGCCAAGAAGATGCGCAAGAAGATGCGTAAGGCATACCTTGACCCGCAAGACGAGAAATCACCTGTTTACGAGTTAGTGGAACACATTGTTCTCCCTGAGTTAGGGACCTTGACAGTCACACCAAAACCAGAGTACGGAGAGCCTAGCACATGGGACAACCTAGACTCCCTAAGGGCCGCCCTAGCAAGCGGGGAGGTTCACCCCTTAGACCTCAAATTCGGGGTCGCTGACGCTGTTGCAGAGACTTTAGCGCCCCTAACAGCCCATTTCGATAATAAACCAGAACTTCTTGATGAAATCAATGAGATTACTGGGAATTGAATTTTCACCTTATAGGATTTCAAATTGACTGCCTATTATGCCATGAGGCATATTAATGTCGGGGAGGGTTCTAATGCAATGGGCTAGCGGATTTGGATTAGTGGCTAACATGGTAAATGTCGGAATCGATGATATCGCAATCCATTTCCCAAAAATTTACTTTGATATGAAAGACTTTGCAAAAATGAGAGGTGCTGACTATGGTAAACTCAATCGAGGATTAGGCCTCTCAGCGATGTCTGTTCCAGACATTCACGAAGATACTGCAACAATGGGTGCAAATGCTGTAACCCGACTAATAGACCGTAACGGGTTGGACCCAAATGACATTGGAAGAATGTATCTAGGTACAGAATCTGCTTTAGATGGTGCAAAACCAACTGCGACATACATCTTGGATATGCTAACCCAACGATATTCAAAACAATACGGTGAAGATTGCTTCCGTAACTGCGATGTTGTTGACATGACATTCGCTTGCATCGGCGCGGTTGATGCTCTTCACAACACACTTGATTGGGTCGCCCGAGGCGGCTCAGAGGAAAGAAGAGTAGGTGTGGTAGTCTTCTCTGACAATGCAAAGTATGACCTTGAATCTAGTGGAGAGTATACACAAGGAGCAGGTGGAGGCGCTATTCTTGTGCGTCACAATCCTCGCCTCATATCCATCCCAGATACCTGGGGGATCTCGACAACTCCTGTCCACGACTTCTTCAAGCCACGGCGTGAAGTATCTCTCACCTCAATTATCACCCATGTAGTCCAACTTGCACGTGAAACAGGCGAGACACTCAAAGATGGAGTAGCCGAGAGGATGATTAAACATCTACCAGAATCTACCGTTCGCCGACTCGGAATTTTTGCCCACGGCGAAGAAAAAATACAGGTTCACCGTGATGAACCTGTTTTTGATGGACAATTTTCAAACCGCTGTTACCAAGAAGCTGTGAAAACCGCTTTCTTAGACTTCCAGCGCAAAGCCGTGAAGAATGGCCGCTATAATGCTGAAACTGATGAAATTCTTACAGAACAATGGATCCGGATCATAATGCATCTACCTTATGCTTTCCAAGCAAAGAGAATGTTCCCAGATGTGTTCCGCCACGACCGCAGAAATGAACCAATGTGGCAGGATGTCATTACTGAGATTGGTGAAGAACCAGACCGAGCAGATTTTGAAGACACCCCAGAAGGAGAGAAGGAGTGGGATAGGGCACAAGATTTGTACCGCAGAGCAATTGCAAAGACTACACTATACCAAGAATTCCAAAATACTAGAATTGAGAAGGCTCAACGCGCTTCAAGCCTTATTGGAAATCAATACACCGGTTCTATTTTCCTAGCCATAATGTCAACTTTTGAGTCTGATTATGAGGATAATGCAAATATTGAGAATAATTATTTCGGATTGTGTGGGTATGGTTCAGGAGCAAAAGCAAAGGTGTTTGAAGGAAAAGTTTCACCAAAATGGAGAGAGGTTGTATCCCGCTGGAACATGTTTGAGAGAATGGCCGGCCGAATCGCCATTGACCAATCTACTTACGAAGAACTACACAAAGGGCTTCGGGAAATTTCTGTTGTTGAGCCGAAAGGCGAGTTTGCCCTTGTTGAAATTCAATCCGAAGGCGCCTATGAAGGTGCCAGAACATATCGTTGGGTCGCTTAAGTCAATTAACGCCAACAAAACTAATTTCACTAAGTGGAATCAGAGTTCATCTTGGGCAAGCTGGTCTACATAGTCCATATACTCCTCTGGAGTAAGAAGGTCTTCTTCATCTAACTCATCTGGCCGGATATTCATCAACCAACCATCAATATACGGGTCTTCATTAACTAATTCAGGACTATCCTCTACTTCGCCATTCAATTCCACAACATGACAAGCAACTGGAGCATATATTACATGTCTGCCACTTGATGTTCTAAGAGTTGCTAGGGTTTCCTCTTCCAAAACTTCGTGACCACTAGCACCAGCATCTCTAGCACCAGTCCCTATTTGATCTGACTCGTCATCATCATTAAACTCATCATACTCATCAACATTTGACTGCTGAGCAAGAACTACTCTAATCATATCCCCAAGTTCTTCCTGCAGAAAATCGGTAACACCAATTTTGAATAAATCACCTGTTTCTTCGTCAGAATCTAACTTCTGATACCAAAGGTGGCCTTTGGAATATTTTCTGTCATCTAAAATCTTAAATTCAATATAATTGTCTTCTTCTGTCATTGATGCTCCTCCTTTTGCTGCGCCGACTTTGGCCTCATATTTAACGATTTGAGTTACAATGCCGAAATTTTAGCAACAACCACCTCATAGCGACCCGTTATGAATAAGATGCGGCTGGCCTAACCACAGGTGAGACAGGTGGACTTCAGAGAAACTGACGAACAAAGCATGATTCGAGCCATGGTTAGAGATTTTGCCGAATCAGTACTCCCACCAACCATTGATATTAGGGACAAAGAACAGATCCCTCCTACTGAAGAATGGCAGACATTTTGTCAAGAAACAGGCCTACAGGGAATTACTATTGCAGAGGAATACGGAGGTATGCCAGTAGATGATATTAGTGAAGCGATTATCATTGAAGAATTAGCTCGCGTTGATGCCTCGTTCTCAGTATTTTATTGCGTCCATGTTGGACTTTGTGCCAAGACAATTTCACTTCACGGGACTGATGAACAGAAGCAGAAATATTTGACTCAACTAGCGACTAATAAGGTGGGTGCATATTCACTATCAGAAGCCGGAGCCGGTACTGATGCAGGCGCCCTTTCATGCAAAGCAGAGTTGTCATCAGACGGTTCTCATTACGTTCTGAACGGAATGAAAATGTGGGTCACAAATGGTGCATCAGCAGACATTTATGTTCTTTTTGCAAAGGTAGTTGAGCATCCAGAATATGGTGTTAAGAAGCATGGTGGAACCACTGCTTTTATTGTTGAAAAAACGTTTGATGGGTTTACCGTTGGTAAGAAGGAAGACAAACTGGGAATCCGTAGCAGTGACACATGTAGCCTAGTGCTTGAAGATTGTAAAGTACCAGTAGAAAATGTACTTGGAGAGGTTGGAAAAGGTTTCTCAATTGCCATGAATGCTTTAGATAATTCACGCATTGGTATTGCCGCACAAGCACTAGGAATATC
>CAUZNH010000081.1:0-5681 GCA_963581345.1 Candidatus Thalassarchaeaceae archaeon
CTCGCTTCAAGTGTGTACGGGCATATCTGTTCAAAATTTTCAACAATGTATTCACGGCCAAGGGTTATGGCATTAGCATTCAACTCAATCGCCTTTGCTTTGCCATTGAACTGTTTGTTTACAGCACAGTCCAGAATTGTGGCATCAAGTCCAATTAATTCAGCAATAACCCCTACATAGACCATATTTGCAATCATACGAGCCAACTTTGGATTCAATCCGCGAGCAATTGTTGTCATTGGAATTGGATAGAGAATTAAGTCATCCCTTTCAACAGGCAACTTGACATCTGAGTTGTAGATTAGCACGGTTCCAGATTCAAGAGATGCAATATCATTGACCCATGTTGCTTTGTTCATCAAAACTTGGATATGAGTACGGTCACCTGGTGCTTGATAGCCATCATCAGAAACACGGATGATATACCATGTTGGAAGTCCTGAGATGTTTGAAGGAAATAGGTTCTTCCCACTAACCGGCACTCCCATCTCAAACATGGATTGCAATAGAATTAGATTAGACGATTGGGAACCAGTCCCATTCGCTGTAGCGATATTGAATGTGAAGTCGTTGACGATGGTTTCCATCTTGCTCTGAGTCCCCTTTTTGGGTTTGTCCTACGGACAGCAACCTCTCCCTTACGCTTTCGGGCGTGGCATAAGCCTCTTCATATTTTCCTTGTGTTTTTTGTGCTATTTGCCAATGAAACGATTCATTTTATTGGCCAATTAGTTTAGAGGAACTTCCATAATAATTCAGTTCATCAATTGTGTTTCCCAACTAAATTCATTATATTTTGCAACTTTCGTGGGAGCGAGTGATTCATCAATGAGACGCTTGTCGGCGGTTCATGATTCCGAGTGGGTTGAAGGACGCGTGGGAGACTGCTGAGAAGCAGATAGACGCTGATGAATACGATGATGCCTTGAAAACATTGAGAGCATCTTGGTCTGAACATGGTGACAAAGCTAACCACGCAAACACTTGGACTCTAGTCGGCGATGCAAAGCAAGCATTAGCCGAGGGCAGCACACCAATAAATCGTAAAATGTTACGTGATGCAAACAATGCTTACCAGAGTGCGCTAAAGAAGGACCCGAAGCACCGTAACGCACGGCGTGCTTCTAACGCCTTGCAAGTAAAAATGGATGGATTAGGCATTAGAACATCCAGCCTACCAAAATTGATTGATGATGGTACTCCAACAATCTATGGCTTATTTTCAATTATGTTAGTTGGAATGCTCATACTAACCAGCATCAAATACATGCCTGAAATTAAGGCAGCACTTCGTCTAACTTCAGAGGGTTCGTCTGATTGGGATGCAACTCTTGCAATCGAACTTTATCCTGAATCTGCACCAAAAACGGTTGATTCATTCAAAGACCATGCCCGTAATGGAAGGTACGATGGTATTGCATTCCATCGTGTAATTGATAATTTCATGGTCCAAGGTGGTGATATTTCGTGTTCTGTATATCCTCTAACTCAAACTAACACTGGTTGTAATCCAGGTACAGGTGGATATTCAGCATTATGGTATGGTCAAGGTGACCAAAACGACATGACAACTTGGACAATGCCTGATGAATTTGATTGTACCCAAATCGATCCTCAGGATCCTAATTCTCCATGGGTGGGCACATGTCATGCACCTGGAATTCTTTCAATGGCAAACTCTGGTGCTAATACAGGTGGCAGTCAGTTTTACTTAGTTGACAAAGATAGTACCCCATCTCACCTTAATGGGAAGCACACCGTTTTCGGAATAGTAACAGATGATAGCACCTACTTGGGAAGTGATATCGGTGGAATTGAATTAGTTGACAAGATGAGCCTTTTACCAGTAGATGAAGGTGACAGACCATTGAGTCCACCCTATATTCACAGCATTGAGATAGATGGTAACATGGCTTACATGCACCTAATCTTCCCATAATTAGTTGGTTCTTGGAACGAAATCTGAAGTGGGCCATAGGCTATATTGAAGGGGGCAACCCCTACCCCGTTCAATTGGGGAAAAGAATGGGCGACGTCAGCGAGTTCGAAATGAGTGATGGGACTCTAGGTCAGTTCTACTCTTTACCAGCAAAAGAAGCTGATTGGGGTGTTTCACTTTCTGACCTCCCATATTCTATCAGAGTATTACTTGAAGCAGCATTACGGAACGCTGACGGCTTTCTTGTGACAGATGATGATGTAGAGAGGATTGCAAATTGGCATCCAACAATGACGCCAGCCGAAATCCCATTCATGCCAAGCCGAGTAATTCTACAAGATTTCACAGGTGTTCCAGCAGTAGTTGATATCGCAGCGCTGCGCGATGGAATGGTGGGATTAGGAGGGGATCCCAAAAAAGTCAACCCACAGGTGCCAGTAGACTTAGTCATTGACCATTCAGTGCAAGTCGATTATTCGGGGCTTATTCCCGATGCCCGAGAGCGTAACTTAGAGATTGAATATGACCGTAACATGGAACGGTATCAATTCCTCAAATGGGGACAACAAAGTTTGGATAATTTCCGCGCTGTCCCACCGGGAAGAGGAATTGTTCATCAGGTAAACCTAGAGTGGATTGCGAGTGTTGCCCGCGAAGAGAATGGTGTTTGGATAAACGACTCACTCGTAGGCACTGATTCGCATACGACGATGATCAATGGTTTGGGTGTTTTAGGTTGGGGAGTTGGTGGAATTGAGGCTGAGGCTGTGATGCTTGGGCAGCCGATTTACATGTTATTGCCCGAAGTTGTCGGCTTTGAGTTGACAGGCAGTTTGCAGTCAGGAGTTACTGCAACTGACATGACCTTACGAATCGTTGAGATACTTCGTGAGCATGGAGTTGTTAGCAAATTTGTGGAATTTTTTGGCAGTGGTCTTGCCAATATTACTCTTCCAGACCGAGCTACAATTGCTAATATGGCACCCGAATATGGGGCGACATGCGGATTTTTCCCAGTTGATGAAATCACCCTTGATTACATGCGACTTACAGGTCGGGATGAAACTCATGTTGAAAATGTGAAGCGATTCTTGAGTGCTCAAGGGATGTTTTTCGACGCTGACTCACCAAATCCAAAATTTACTTCAACCCTATCTCTTGATTTGTCTACTGTTGAGCCATCTCTAGCAGGTCCAAAAAGACCTCAAGACCGAGTCAATATCTCAGAAATGAAATCTCATTGGATTGCTAGTTTGACCGCGCCGCTTAGTCACGACGGTCATGGTCTTGATGCTGATGCAGTTGCAACAAAAATTCAGGTTGAAGGTGAGGATTACTGTTTAACACACGGTGATGTGGTTATCGCCGCAATTACATCTTGTACCAACACTTCTAATCCATCTGTAATGATGGCAGCGGGATTGGTTGCACGCAACGCACGTGCTCTTGGTATGACGATTAAGCCGTGGGTTAAACCGAGTTTGGCACCCGGAAGCAGAGTTGTAACAGAGTATTATGATGCGGCAGGACTTAGTGAAGATTTGTCTGCTCTTGGTTTCAATAATGTAGGATATGGGTGTACAACTTGCATCGGCAATTCGGGCCCGTTAGGGGATAATATTGAATCAGCAATTGATACAGGGGATTTGGTAGTCGGTAGTGTACTCTCTGGCAACAGAAATTTCGAAGGAAGAGTTCATCAAAAGGTGAAAGCAAGTTATCTAGGAAGCCCACCTTTAGTTGTAGTATATGCACTAGCCGGTACTCTAAATATTGACATTCAGAATGATGCCATCGGCCAAGATTCTGATGGGAATGACGTTTTCCTATCTGATATCTGGCCTTCAGACGAGGAGATTCAAGCCACGGTTGCTGGCTCAATTGATCCTGAGATGTTCCGTTCACGTTACGCTGATGTGACCAATGAACCACGCTGGGATGCGATCCAATCTTCACCAAGCGACTTGTATCCTTGGGATGATGATTCAACATACATTCGATTGCCATCATTCTTTGAGGATATTTCACTTGAATTAGATGAGATAAAACCGATAATCGGTGCTCATGTTTTACTGATGTTAGGTGACACAACGACGACAGATCATATATCCCCTGCTGGAGCATTCCCACATACTGGGCCAGCCGGTCAATACCTGATGGACCACGGGGTAAAGCCGCGCCATTTCAACTCGTTTGGAAGCCGGCGCGGTAATCACGAAGTGATGATGCGCGGCACATTTGCCAATGTGAGAATTCGAAATAAAATCGCACCAGGAACTGAAGGTGGATTCACCACTTTCTTCCCAACTGGCGATGTTACTTCAGTGTTTGAAGCAAGCATGCGTTACCAAGAGGAGGGGACACCTCTCGTTGTCCTTGCAGGCACGCAGTACGGCACTGGGAGCAGCAGGGACTGGGCTGCAAAAGGCACTCTGTTACTCGGTGTGAAGGCAGTTATTGCCACATCATTTGAGAGAATCCACCGCTCCAACTTGGTTGGTATGGGCGTTCTACCCTTGACCTTCGTAGAGGGACAGGACTCTGAGAGTTTGGGCTTGGACGGTAGCGAGACATTTGACATTCCAGCTCATGGAGAATTGGTACCGATGAGTACTATCACCGTAACAGCTCACAAAGGAGATGGAACCAGTATTGTTTTTGATGCTATAGTGAGGCTTGATACACCGGTTGAAGTTGAGTATTACAACAATGGCGGAATTCTTCAAACAGTGCTTCGGAATCTAGCAGTAACTCAAGACTAAATTCATCAGATGATTGTAGCAAAAAGTTTTACGATTAAAAGAAAACTTTACGTGTTTGACAAAGTTTTACGCACTTTGATGACAAAACTTTTCGATTAAAACAAAACTTTACGTGTTTGACAAAGTTTTACGCACTTTGATGACAAAACTTTTCGATTAAAAGAAAACTTTACGTGTTTGACAAAGTTTTACGTGTTTGACAAAGTTTTACGCGTTTGATGGGAACCCATTTTTCTTTCAAGATTATGACTTAGACGGGTAATCGCAATCGGTATAGGTGAGTGTTGAATGTTGGGTCTATGACCCAGAGGCAGGTAAGGCATTCTTTTATCCTCGTCATCCTTCTATTGGTGAGTACTGTAGGCATTCATTTTGCTATCGCTAAAAATCCAAACTTACACGATGACGATTCGGTATTGAGTTCTAGTCCAAACTCAATGGAAGTATTGATGCTAGGAAATTCCTACACTCAAGCAAATAATCTTGAATCGTTAACTGAATCCTTGTTAACAAATTATTTTGCTAATTCTAATGTTGACAGATTAGCCGCGGGTGGTTTGAATCTAGCCGACCACTCAAGCAGAGTCCAAACATCTGGCCATCAGTGGAATACCACTCTTAACAATGGAAACTTCGATTGGGTGGTTTTGCAAGATCAAAGCCAAATACCCAGTTTTCCCACCACTTCCCAATATTGGCAAGACAGTTTGTCAGGGACGGTAGTTCTCAATGACATGATAGAGGATAATAGTGCAGAAACGGTTCTCCTAATGACTTGGGGTCGAAGAGATGGAGACCAAGACAACCAGTGGCGAAATCCAGACTTTTTGACAATGCAAGCGAATTTGGATTCGGGTTATCGGCTCTATGCTGAAAATATCAGCACAGCCAGTCGTCCTGTGTGGCTGGCTCCAGCAGGATTGGCTTTCAAGCATATTTATGATGAAATTGTGGCATCAGGTGGCACCCCTGAGAACTCA
>CAUZNH010000082.1:0-5647 GCA_963581345.1 Candidatus Thalassarchaeaceae archaeon
CCCTCGGCTCTGCTGGTGTAATTGACCTTTCATGGAATATCGCTAACTCACAATTAACTGGTGGAAACGATTACGGAGTTTTGTACGTCAATGACGATGGAGCGGCCCTTGATGGTACACGCAGTACCTTTGCCTTGACTACTACAAGTTACTCAATCAATGGTGAACACGGTAAGACATACGAGTTCCTCGTGCGCGTAGAGAACGGAGAAGTTGGGACAGATGGTAACGCTCTATACGGTACACCTGTTGACTCAGGAAGTGCAACTGCAGATGGTCAAGTTGATCCAACAGCAGGTGCTGCTGACCTTGATGCGGCAACTTCTGGTGAATCTAGCATTCACTTCACATGGACTGCCACTGATTCGTCTGATGTCGACCACTGGATGATTTGCTGGTCACCAGCGCAACACACCTCGCTTGAGGTTCCAATCCTAATTACTGCAGGCAACTGTCACACCACTGCTGATTCTAGCATGGATGTTACAATGGACAGACACTCAGGTTCTGGTGTATTCTACTACTCAGTAGCAGCAGTTGATTCAGTTGGTAACATTGAGTCTCAAGATTCAATGACTAGTTTAGCTGGTGGTGATGGCAGTTCTAGTGTTTTTCCAAGCATTGAATTAGAGTGCACTGCTACTCAACAGATGATTGATACGAGATATAATGGTCAAGGTGAGATAATTTGCAATATATCAAATCCAACGATGTATTCTGAAGTAGTGAGTATTTCGGTTACTAGTGGCGGTTTGGTTGTAGCCGCTCCAGGGTCACTTACATTGGATTCTCAAAATAATTATAATTTCACAGTTACAGTAATGGCAAATAAAAACGATATAGGGGTTCACACGATTCAAATTTCTGTGAATGTGGTGCAAATAAATGGGGTTCCAACTACTCTACCTTCAGCAATTTCGGCTAGTGTGATTATGATTGTAATTGCCGAGGAAGATTCGGATAGTGATGGCGTAGCAGATCACCTAGATGAATTCCCACATAACAATCTTGAATGGGATGATGCTGATAGTGACGGTATAGGTGACAATAGTGATGATTGTCCCAATGAGGTCGGTTCTGCAGGTGAGAATGGTTGTCCAAAGGAAGAAGGCTCTAACATTTTGGTAATTGGTGCTGCAACTGCTGGTACGGGAGTTGTAGTCTCAACTCTCTTGTTTTTCCTTCTTCCTAGGATGATGCGTAATGTCAGCATGGCTGAAGAAGTCGCTGATAAAAATTTCCAAGATGAGTTGTGGGGGGGTGAAGAAAATTTACCGATGGGTCCCCCTTCTGAATCAATGGCAGATAAGGGTCCTCGGATTGACTTACAAGGTGAGATTAGACCTGATGGATATGAGTATATTCAATGGCCACCAGACGAAGGTGGATGGTGGTATCGTAGTCATGCAGGGCTACCTTGGGTTGAATGGAAAAATTGATTTTTCCGGTTAGGTGAACTGAAAAACATTTTTCTAACCTTTCAATATGGTTGAGATTATTGTATCGCAATCAAAAAGAGGTGGGCGCGCAGTTGCCCACTTAATGGCGAGAGATATTCCGTGGATGCGCGAGCGTTTTGAAACGCTGAAATCGCAAAATCTACTGTGGGAACCACCTACTTTAGAATCAGCCAGCACCCCTAGTTGCACAGTTGATGGCAAAGAGATGATAATGCTCTCAGCAAACAATTACCTCAATTTGACAACCCATCCAAAAGTCATTGCTGCGGCAGTGGAATCAACCAAAAAATATGGCGCTGGAAGCGGCTCAGTAAGGGCTATCAGTGGCACTATGGATATTCACCTTGAAGCAGAAAAAAAGGTCGCTGAATTCAAAGGTGTTGAAGCCTCTCTTATCTACTCATCAGGATATACTGCAAACGTTGGACTCATTCCAACTTTGGTGACCGGAAAAGAGGATGTTATCATCTCAGATGAACTAAATCACGGCTCTATTATTGATGGTGTACGCCTAACCAAGGCAAGCCGCGCAGTTTACCCACACAACGATGTTGGTGCACTAGAAGAAGTTCTTCGTCAGAACTCAGGAAGCGAGCGAAAACTAATCATCACGGATGGAGTATTTTCCATGGATGGGGATGTTGCACCCCTTGACGAAATAACTGCACTTGCCGAGGAGCACGGAGCGATGGTATTCGTAGATGATTGTCATGGTGAGGGTGTTTTGGGTGACCGTGGTGCAGGAATTGTTGACCATTTCAAATTACAGGGGCGAGTTGACTTTGAGATTGGTTCATTCTCAAAGGCCCTGGGTGTTCAAGGAGGAATAGTTGCGGGTAGCGAACAGGTCCGTAATCATGCATTGAATCACTCACGTTCTTGGTTACTGTCTGGTAGCCAACCACCTGGTGTTGCGGCGGCACAAAAGGCAGCTGTAGAGGTGTTGATGGAAGAGCCAGAGCACCATGCTAGATTGTGGGAAAACACCGATAGATTCCGGCGAGAAATGGATTCGCTTGGCTTTGATTTAGGAATGTCAACAACACCCATTATTCCTGTAATGTGTGGGGACTCTTCAGTTGCTAAGCAATTATCTGAAGAGATGCGCAAACTCGGTGTTGTTGTTGGCGCGATTATCTTTCCAATGGTGGCGAGAGATAAAGCGCGGGTGCGCAATCAATTGTCAACGGGATTGACTGATGGCCAATTAGATGAGATTCTAATCGCTTACGAAACCGCTGGGAAAATTGTCAATCTAATTTGATAATTTAATCATCAATGGCGTTCACAGCATCTACGAGTTCTTGTTCCTTTTCCATTTGGTCAATTCCAACTTTTGATGGCCCAAATGGATCTTTTCCATCTTCTAACATTGTAAGCATCCTGTAACGAGGAGCCCAAGAGAGATGGACATAAATTGGCCCGGGTGCAAGCATTAGTAACCACGCTAGCAACTCAGGGATTTGTGGGACAAGGTCCATCCAACTACCTAACAAGATAACGAATCCAGCGAAAGGCATGGCGAACAGCACAGCTCGTGGCGGTGTGATGGGTGGGCGCTGGAAAAATTTGCTAATTAGGGCCGAAAATTGTCCTGCTAATGCTAATCCCAGAGCGATACTCAAACCTCTGAAGGCAACTTCTCTAAGCCACAACTCAATATTCCAAGAGTTGTGATAGCCAATCGGTATTATCAAGGCAGCAATTAGTAGTAAACCATAGAATGCGCCAACAATTGCTGGATGACTGATTGAAAGTGGCCAAGAAACAAAACGTTGTGACATTGGAGAGCCAAGAAGCATCTCGGTTTGGCGTTCATCAAGCGACTCCAAGCGCTGACGCCACGACTCCATATTGTATCGCTGCTAACTGAACCGCATTAACATTCACTTGTTTTGAAGTGTGAGAATCACTATTCACTATCTTTCTTGATGATTTCAGAACTATGTGTCCTCATCTTGCGAAGTAATGCCCCTGGTTCAGGTGCTAAAGAGCCCTGTGTTGTTTCTTCCCACACCCTCTCTACAGGGTAAAACTCCAATTCTTCACGTTCTCGTGCCCTTTCAATAGGGTCTTCTGAGTCCAAATCCCTTTCTTGGGCATCACGGAAAGAAAGAGCCTGATTAATCAGAGATACCACACCTCGGGTTATTGAGTCAGGTGGGTGTTGCCATCGCAACATAATTTTTCCATTCATATCATTTCTCTTTAGAAGAGTGCTCTTATTCCCTGATCCTGATTGAGGTGAGATACGAACCTTTGGCGGTATTAAGTGCCATGATTCACCATCTGAAACGAAAACTGAGTTGTTTTCCATAATTTCGCTGGGATGCCACGGGTGTCCGGTTCCAATTGCAACCAAGTTCAGAAGTGTCATTTTTCTGATATTTCTGAAAAGTTCCTTCCACAGGAAGAAGGCGATAATTGTGGTAATAATAAACAGGACAATCCAATTATCCAAACCAATAAAAGACAGGATTTTGAAACAAATTATTATGGCACAAAATCCTGCAAATGTAAAAAACACTGCATTGTACATATTTTGCCTTTGAACTTTGGCAATTTCAGTGTTAACCGACCACGATCCGGCATCATCTGGTAGGTCCTCCATAGCATCCGTAGGAGGGCTTACTTCATTCAATTTTCGTGATATTGAGTGACTTTTTCATGATATCGCCATATCAATATTGATTTTAGCATGTTTCTAATAGAACTAATTAATTCTCTAGTCAAGAAGTTTGTGTTTTTTTGCTATTATTGCAGGTTCTCTGTGTACGGTCGGTGATTTGAGGTAAGTTGGCGAATCGGCCATAGTACGCGTGCGTGAAGGGCCACGTTCAAGAGGGGGGCAAGCAAGACGAGGGGCGAGGATTGCCATGGCTGAACTACCGAAGGGCATCACCAAGGAGGTGCGTAGAGGTGGTTCAGGGGTGCTTGAGTTGCTCTTGATTGACTTTGATAAAGAAGGTGGCAGTGGTTATATTCGGATTCAACAACCAACAAACCCAGTCAGCATTGCTCAACTTGTGATATCAGATGGTGCTCCTGAAATTGCTCTGTTTGAGTCTAGTGAATTGTTGATGGGTCATAGCGCGTTGGAAGAGTTGAGGAACTGCGCAGCAGCAGATGATTCACGGATTTCAGTTCATACTGATGTTGACCTTGGTTTGATTGCTGACTTACATCCAGAGGCTAAGTTGCATTTTGCCGGTTTAGATTCCAATGCTGACAAGAAAATTGAAGGATGGATAACGGATACAAAGCGAGATTCTGATTGGTGGCGTTCAAAACGTAATCGGGAATGGACGATGACTGAGAAAACCCTAGATGATGACGATGAAGATTCTGAGGCAGATGATGCCGTTGATATTATTGAATATATTCCGGGGGAAGAGTTGGAAGCCGGTTGTAGTTACCTAATTGATGAACAGATACCTGATTCTGTGTTCAGAGTTGCAACGCATCTTGCTACTATCGGCCATCCTGTTATGGTGATGTCTCGTAGTACACCTCAGCGTATTTCTGACGATTTTGGACTGCCAATTTCTGTCTGTCGCTGGCTTAGTGAAAGAGAAGTTGAAGGGGTGCGGACAATTAATCCAGGATTGGAAGAAATTCGTAGAGAATGCGATGAGTTTCTATGGGGTTCATCAAGGGCAGTCATTATTCTAGATGGGGTAGAATATCTTAGTGGCATCCACGGCTTTAGCCGTATGATAGGTATGCTACGTAATTTATTTGATGGCATTCAAACGTCCAATAATATGGTGTTAATTCCCGCTGATTTTGATGTTTGGGACCAGCGTGAGCGTTCACTATTGTTGCGAGAATGTGACCTGATTAGTGCCGGTACAATCGGTGAATGGGCTCAGAGGCCAGCAGTTCTTGAAGGCCATCAGTTCTGCCAAGAAACTGAGTCGTTAAGTATTCCAGAACCGCAAAGAATCGATATTGTTAGTGAGGCTGAAGGTGATTTCAAGGACGCAGCAACCAGACTTCTTTCAACTGTGGGGCAAGCCCAAGATTCACCAACAAAAGATGAATCAAACAGCGTTGTTTCAACAACTCACTTTACTCAACCAGTAACCTCATTTTCAGCGGCCTCTTTACTTGATGAGATGAGGTTAGAAGTTGAACCTGAACCAATATCTTCTGAAGAGACTACTTCAAATGACGAGCCTCTAGAA
>CAUZNH010000083.1:0-5638 GCA_963581345.1 Candidatus Thalassarchaeaceae archaeon
GCATTCCGCCACGTATGCGGTAAGCCACTCCGGCATCAGGGTCTAACGGTTGTATTCTTGAACCGTAACGAGTTGTCAACGAGGAGAATGACTCTTCCCCTAATTCATTTGATACAAGCAAGGAATCCACCCCAAATGGACCTAATCCAGTATGAAAGTCAATCCATACTGCCCGCTTTACATTTGGTAACACCTCGCTCAGATAATTTAGCCAAAGTTTCGGCCCTTCAGACATTTGATGACCGCCGTAATTCATCGCCTTTGGTCTCTCAAATTGACCTTCGGCAATTGTTTGTTTTGCAACATTGAATCCCATCTTTATCATTATCAATGCAGCCCTCATTGTGAACATATCAAAGGTTGATTTGTAAGTACGTGGATTTAGGAACCCATCCAATTCATGATACCTCTCTGGCTCACCCACATAAGGCTCACCAGGTGGAAGGAAATTACGATTTAAATCAGCATTATCCTCGTTTACACGCCTTAACCAAGCAAACCCGTATGGATTGATTGAATGTGCCACTACCAAACCAGTATCATCAGGGATTTGCAATTCACCTGCTGACAAACGCTCTAGCAATCTAATCTGATTTGCACTTCCAGGAAACCCTTCAACCCCATGAACTCCACTAGTGTGTATCAGCATTCGCGTTGGTTTCTCTCCACCGATATAGGCAACATCGATTGTAAGAATTTCATCAGAAGGCCCCCTAACTGAAATTGGCATTGAGGTGACTTTTGCTCCTGCCTGCTCAGCCGCTTCTAGGAAACGTTGGCGAGCAGTTATGTAATCAGGCGAAAAATATCGCCATAACTCATCCTTTACCACCATGTTGCAACCTCACTTGAAACGGAAGGTGACAATTTTCTTTGAACCAATGGTAATATCCCAGCCTTGGTCTGTAATGTCTACCGCTTTACCAAGAATTTCCATCATGTCACACTCATTGCATTCAAACAGAGGCAAGTCGGTCTCAATTCTGCCTGTCCAATCATGTTTGGTTGGATTGTGAATCCTGACTACTGTGCCATCACCATCCTCGGCTGGCTTACAAGCTGACAACAACGGCCGAGGTCCCTTGCCAACAAATCGGACTGGGGCCGCAGAGCGACCGCGTATTCCCTTGGAAAGCGGGTCATCAAAGAAGCCATTGAGTTGTGGTTTTCCGTGCGCTGGTAACACTGTTGCCTGAGCAGCGAATTTCTCAGCCGCTTCATGCACACCAGCCTGTGCCCACATACCTTCGTAAGGCAGAATTCCCCAGCGCATCCATGATTGACCTTGACACTGAGCGCCAGGTGCTGGATAACATGGGCCAGCACGGTTTCTCCTGCTAGCAAAACCATCTCGACTCAACCAACCAGTAGCCCTGAGCATGGTGATTCGTAAATCAAGTCCATCTTTGCCATCTGTTTTAGCAACCTCATATTCGTTTGAGCCGGGCACAATTGCCGCCAAACCACCAAGTCGGTCTTGCATAGACACAAACTGACTGAAATGCTGAGTAGGTACAGATGGTTGTTCCCAATCACTCTCGTGAGGAATACTAGTCGACCTTGAGAGCACATCGTACACCCCTCCGCTCCACACCTTCTTAGGGGTCAATCCAGTTGGCAAACATACCCTCAACCTATGGTCTTCACAAGTGTTGTTGATCATCGTTTCAATCTCAACTAATCTAGAACCAGTGCGTAAGGTGACGTAATGTTCAACTGTTACCCAATCCTCTTCAGCAGAGCGCTTTTGAGTGGTATCATCAAACGAAGTTGGCAGTGACCAATGAACTTGCACAAGTACTGTAGTCAACCATTCATTTTCCATCATCAAGGTGACTGAAGTTGAACGCTTATCGGGATCATCTAAGTCGTAGATTCTTCTATCAACTGCTGCCACCCTCTTTTCCATCTTTGAGCCACGGCCTGTTCCTACATCCACAGGATGCCCTCCTGCTGACCAATCGTATGAATCTCCAGCATCCTCAGAACTTTCCAATCTTCCTAAGCCAGTGTAAGTCCGCTTAGTACCCGTATCAATTACATCAAAACGGCCATCTCTACCAAATTGAACTCTGACAAGTCCGTTTTCCATCCAGTCGGTTCGTCCTTGACGACCGCCTGTCTTGACTGGTTTTGCCGGCAAGTTTTGCGGTCCATGACCAGGCAGAATATGGGCAACATGAATCCCTGGCGGAAGGTTGTGTACTAATACAGCACCCTGCACCCTTGGTAACTCAACATTGATCGCTCTATCAGAGTGAACATGTAATCCAAATTGGGGCTCGGTAAGAGCCGCCATAGTATGAATGATGCAACCATCTGCTGGTTTTGATAACTCAACTTTGAGTGGCGTGCCTGCTTCAAGATAACAGCGATATGCTGGCAGTGCCATGTCAACAGGTAGTGTCCCTGACCAAGATATAGGGAGAGGATTATGCAATAAAATTGGAACTGCATCACGGTCAACATGGTGTAGATTGAAAGCAGAAGCCAAATCGTTGGTTGCATCATCAACCAGCATCATTGAAATTTCAGCTGCGTGTTTGAACATTACTTCATTATCATCATGTACAGCGTCAACTGAACAACCACAAACATCGTCGTGGGGATGAGCTCTCAACACCTCTCGCCATGCTAAGTTCAGACGCTCTTGCCTGTTCCTCCCACCATACGCACGTGCGGCCGCACTAAGTGGTTCAACTCGGTCTGTCAAAGCGCGCATAGTTTGGTCATTGAGACGCTTTAGGTAGAGCCTCGCGCTAAACACCCCTGACAGGATATTCCGGTCCCATCCATCGTGTAACTCACCTTGATATCGGTGGATTTTCTTGCGCCCAATCCATGACTTGATATCACTGGTAAATTGGGAAAAGGATGAATGCTTGAACTGAATCTTTTTGCCGAAATGGTCGTTTGCCGCAGTAATTAATTTCGGCAAAGTTGTTTGTGGTGCAGTGTGATCGCTACCTTGACCAAACAACATGTCTTCTGGACGCCAATTGTAGGTTTTCTTAGCCATATCAAGCAATCTTTCCATTTTTGCCATTGCAGTATCTATGTTGATATTTGGTGAGTTTTTGGAGTCTAGTGGTCTATCCTCAAAGCCCCAAGCCATTAGATTTGGATAATCTGGAATCTGCTTAATAGCCAAGACTTCAGTTTCACTATCAGCGGCTTGCCAATAGAAAATCCCCTTGGCTTCTTCTGCTACCCAAGGTCCAGCACCTCGTGTGAAGATGAAAGTGTCAAGCCCACATCCTTGTAGGATTGCTGGTAGTTGTCCTACGTGTCCAAATGGGTCTGGAACATATCCGACATTTGAGCATCCACCATAAGCGGATGCGACACGATTTCCAGCGATTAGATTGCGAACAAGACCCTCTCCACCTACAATGTATTCGTCAGGTAAAACGTACCAAGGACCAATTGACAATCGGCCCGATTTAACAAGTGAGGTCAATCTCTCTCTGTTTTCTGGACGGACCTCCAAATAATCTTCAATGACCACCGTTTGGCCATCCAACTCAAAAGTAGGGAAGGATTCAGGATTTGTCTCCATTAAATCAAGAAGATCATCAACTATCTCAACCAATTTGTATCTGAACTGCTGGAAGGGAAGATACCAAGCCCTATCCCAGTGTGTGTGTGGCACTATATGGCCAACTAACTTTGATTCACCCATCTCACTTGCTGCTTCCAAAACAGGAGTTTCAAGCACGGGTTCGGCAGGAGGTGGTGCCGCGTTTCGCAAGGGTTGACGCAGTGGAGATAATTCGCCAATTTCAACGACTTCAATCTCAACTTCGTCGCGTGGGTCTGCTTGAATATGCTCAACTGTAGGTCCAGATGACTCCGGGTCCTCTTCTTCGGGTTCAGGTTCAGGTTCAGGTTCAGGTTCAGGTTCAGGTTCGGATTCTGATTCTGGTTCGGATTCTGGTTCATCCGCTGGTTCTTCCTCTTCTGTTGAGTCGCTATCTTCACTCAAGGGAGTCATCCCAATAGCACCGAAAGCAGCAGCCATATCGAGAGCTTGCGGAGGGCCGCTTGGGCCGGAAGGAGGGCCTGATGGACCTGAGGGTGGGCCGCTAGGTGGGCCCATTGGCGGCATCGAAGTTGATTCCGATGAAGTAGTAGCACTTACCATTGCTAAAGCGTCATCCATTTCGATGGATTCAGAACTATCTTCTTCTCTATCTTCGTCATCTGAATCTAGATTTTCTTCTTCATCTGTAATCTCATCGGATGCTTCTTCATCGCGTTGAACGATTTCCTCAACAATTTCTTCATCAGCGCTGAAATCTTCTTCCTCAGGCTCAATTGGAACTGTGCTTGTTGGAGGACCTATTGGTGGCATTGAAGGCGGGCCTCCACTCATTGGTGGACCACTAGATGGGCCGCTAGGTGGGCCGCTGGATTCTGCACTAGGAGGACCACGTGAAGACCCAGGTGGACCTCGCCTTGTAGAGGCGGGAGGACCTTTCGAAGAACCACTTAGAGGGCCTCTTGAAGGTGGGCCGGATTTTGAACTAGGAGGGCCCGATGGTGGTCCACTTGGAGGGCCGGTCGGCCCGCTCTTCTTCACCCGTCTCTTCCGCGCCATGGCGCCCGTTTAACCGGTCTGCCTATCAATTCTATTGAGTAAATCTGTAAAAATCACTTACCAAGGTAATTGGCAAGAGATTCGTCAGCCCCATGTGCGACTTTTTGTAGCGCTCCCCAAGCACCATAATCATCAACATACAAACCCAATTGTATCGCCGCAGAATCGCTTGGTTCTCTGTATGTAAGAGCGCTCTTCATTGTTTGAATCAATGCATCATGTGGTAAACCATGTTTGATGCACAAATGTAGTGGACCCAAAATGCGGTCATGTAAACCCAATTTCCGAATCGGGTCGCGGGCATTCCTTTCAATCGGGTCACGAATTGTTACATCCTGATATTTGGCCAAAGCCATGCCCGACCAATCTCGCTGTTCACCCTCATCAAAACTAAATTCTGTAACCAAAGCAGCCGATGATTCAACTCCTACCTGAGTCGCTAAATCAGCTATTTCAGAATCATTAGCAGCATCACTCAACCAAACATATCCTCTTTCTGCCCCAAGATAACACACTGCTGCATTGATTGCATTGTAGGTGTACAATTTTCTCGTCAATTCTACAGCAAAGTTAGGTTTGGCTTCAAATCCAGGAACACTTGAGACTAATTCAGGATGAGTAAGTGCATCAGCGTCAAGAGGTAATGTCCAATGATCTTGTACTTGAACAGTTAGAGGACCATATTCTGCTACCTGTTGTGCTGTTGGCTCAATACAGGAACGTAATACCTGTGCTTGAGCGATTCCTACTTTTGAACTACTGATGTGCTCCCTTACTAGTTTCGCAGGAGCAGGATGATTCTCGGCTAGGATGATGTCAATTTCTCTATCAAAATCACCAACAGATTGGGCCCAATTGGCTAATCCGTTAGCACCTAATGATGTAAGAACGAGTGATGCCTCTTGCAACCGCCACTCATCATTAGAGACAGTATATTCTGAAATCACATCTATATCACCAGTGGCTAAATTACTGATAGCGTAGCTGCCATCCTTAAGCGCCTTTACCAATTCTAAATTAGAGTCAACAAAGTGAATT
>CAUZNH010000084.1:0-5633 GCA_963581345.1 Candidatus Thalassarchaeaceae archaeon
TTGTAAAGAACCGATGCCAATGCATTCGGTGTGAAATCTAGTGTAACTGAGATTTCTCGCATCTCATCATTGTCTCTTGAAATTTCAAGGTCGGTCTTCTTCAATTTAGCCATTGAGCCGCCGACCTGCCCACCCCTCTTAAGCGCGTTCGTAGCAGAATCGCCGCTATCCTTAGCGGCGAGCGTGTTTTGGCCTGAATGCATCAACAACTGTAGGGTCAGTCTCAATGTAAGGCCCACCAATCAAGTCAATGCAGTATGGAACTGCAGCAAATATTTCATCAATAGTTTCGCGGATTGCCTTTGGCGCACCAGGTAAATTGATGATGAGCGCTTGGCCACGGATGCCTGCACTTTGACGCGACAAAATCGCCGTAGGCACATAACGAAGTGAAACTGCCCGCATCTGTTCACCAAAACCCGGCAACATTCTGCTGCACACTGCTTCAGTCGCTTCTGGCGTCACATCTCTTGGCGCTGGACCTGTTCCACCAGTTGTAACAACAAGATTACACCCTTGTACATCAATCAAATCGATGAGGGCCGCTTCAATGGCCTCCTGTTCATCTGCAACAACAACAGAAATCGCATTCCATTCAGAAAGTAAGGCCTCTTCAAAGAAACCACGAATTGCTGGTCCACTAAGGTCTTCGTACTCACCACTACTAGCACGGTCTGATGATGTGAGAATCCCTACTTGGATGAACTCACCAACACCTGCCATGAGAACTCCACCCATCCCCAACATATCAAGAACGCCCCAAAAGTAGCGCCGTATCACTAGCGCTGAATAGAGTATTTCTAATCAGATATTACCTGGATGATTACCTACTGAATGCATAGTTCCTTCTTGTTGTGGCATTACACCGGGAGTTTGGTGCCCCTGTGCTAGAGCCATTTTTTGCTCAGGTGTTTTCAAAGTAAACCCTAAAATCAGGCCAATAAATGCAAGACATGAACAGCAAAGTCCACAGATGAGTTCCCAGAATCCATCTTCTCCCAATTCTTTTTGTGTATGGCGGTCGAACAAAATCATTTCTTGATTGCTTGAAATGGTGTACTTTTCACCAATCGTACAGCGATCTGGATCTATTGCGATCCATCTCTGGCCTTCTTCACCGGCCGTCCCGTATGTCTCCCAATACCCATTCATTTCAGCGTCGTCTAGGGTATCGCAAATGATCCCAACAATCATCCATCCATCCGAATAATCTCCGTTGATATCGATGTTGTCTTTGTCCAGACCTGCCAGTTTTTTGTTATTATCGAGTTCACAGTAGATGGTCCCTGAGGTGGAATTCATGTCGTTCCCTTGCTGATCTGTGATAGTGATGTTCAATCCTTCACAAGCATCGGTAATATTGTCATCATTGTTATCAACGGAGTATTCTCCTTGAATCATCAAGTACCAACCCGCAGACCCCTCCTTATCTTCATCGGTGAATTCTTGGACAATTACTGATACATTATCCCCCACTGTTACGCTGGGTGCCATGAATGTCTCAATATCCTCTGCCTCCTCGAATGTACCTAATGAAGAAACTATGATTCCGACACCAAGTAGTAGCATCACAATACTAACAGGGACCCCAATTTTTCCAGAGATGTGAAACGCCATGATTATTCCCCCATTATCTCAAGTTTATAGTCATCTAAATCATCATTCGTACATCAAGTGAAATTCGATTATTCTCGCTTAGAAAGATTCGTATTGATCTGCTGAAGAATGTCCCTGATTTCAACAAGTACGCCATTGGACAGCATCTCTTGGCCACCTGTACCCTGAGGGCTAGATAATTGAGAGATTGAATCTCTTTGCTTCAATACAAGGTCACGGAACTGTAATGCAACGGGTTTCTTGAGTCCGTTTAGATGCAATGGTATTCCACCTGCGGTTTCGAATACTATTTTGACAATATTACACATGCCGAGGAGTGGCCCCTCGTGTATGGATATGTCAGTGAGTTTATCGAGTGGTATATTCTGTCGTGCCTTGAATATCCATCCCTTTCGTATTTCGATTCCACTTTTAGTCAAGGTCAAGGAGTGATTTTTAAGTTGCTTCATATGAACTATCCAGCCAAAAGGTACCCAGAAAAACATTACAACAATTCCAATTATAGTACAGAGTAAAATTAGGTTTATGTAAATCCATAAGTAGAGTATTAACCCTTTGCTAAACTCTACTGAAGCGAAAATTTCACTGTCACCTCCAGTTGACTCTACCAAAATTTGACCACTATTAGCAGAACTTTCATTCGTAATCATATATTTTACAGCTATAATATCTTATTAAACGTTAGTGGTGTATTTTTGAAAATAGGAATAGGGTGCATTTTGTGAGAATTCATCAGATTAAGTTTTAAGTATATTTTCATCACTTGGGCAAGTCTTTCATTAAGTTCTATTTCAACAGATGGATTCTCAATTTCATTCCGCTTCAAGAATGAGACTCGGTGAGGAATGAAATGACAATAGTTCCAGTTGATACCAGTTCTCGCCCCACCATCGATTTCTGAGGTGGGGTGGTAATAAATGATTATTTTCAATCTGCTTTGAGCATTTTGTATGCGCCTTCGCCACCTTGCTCTGGGTCTGTACCTGAGCGACGCGGCTTGACAAATATGCGGAATCCGCAACTACGGCAAGAGACACCATTCTTTTCTTGGCTGAAAGCTTCCAAAGCGCCGCACTTCAAGCAACGGTAGAGAACCTCAGTTGGCAGAGCTTGTGCACCACACGCTTCACAATTAATCCACTGTGTCCACCCTTTAACTCGGTGGTTCTCTTTACAGTTGATGTTGATGCACCGGTAGGTGAACATTCGGTCTTCTAGAAAAGTGTAAACTCGCTCCATACGAAGGCGGCGACCGGCCCGCCCTTTTTCAACCTCGCCCTTTGGTCGAATACGTCAATTACGCGATTGACTACATATTTCAACAAAATTTTCCATTATTTTTGCACCGTATTCAGAATCATTCACTTCAGGGTGAAACTGTAACCCAAAACGATTACCATCGTCATTTTCCATCGCTTGTACTTGACATGAAGGACTACTAGCAGTAATGAAAAACCCATCTGGAACTATTGTCACTTCATCGTTATGGCTCTCCCAAACAACTTGAGTTCCTGGTGTTTCTTGGAATAATGCGCCGCCCCCGTTATTGAGGGTTATTTCCATCGCTCCAAACTCGGGTGATTTTGCTTCGCCACAATCACCGCCATAATGCCTAGCCATGAATTGGTGGCCAGCACAAATGCCAAGAATTGGTAAATCGAGTCCCAGCAATTCACCACAATTTCCTAGTTCACCTGTCAAACCCACTCGAGCTGCTCCGCCTGAAAGGAGTAATCCATCCAATTCCCTAAGATCACTACAAGGGGTGTCGTTAGTAATTATTTGAGTGTCCACGCCAAGGTAACGAAGCATTCTCCATTCCCTATGGGTCCACTGACCGCCGTTATCAACGACATCAATAACGAGAGGCGTGTCCATGGCTATCGGGCTGTTGGCGCTTGCCTGAATTCAATGAACTTGCCGCTATCATTCTATGTCAGCAAGACGAGTTAAGAATGAAATTTTCATACTGTGTTCTATCGCCGCAGCGTTATCCCATGCTTCATTGAAATTAGCGCCGACAGCGTATACTCCGCCGCCGCGCACAACGATTGCTTTGCATTTTGATTGTTGTAATCCTTCAGAAAGCTGGCGCAAGAAATCATCTTCTGATACATCATCGGAATCAACTATGACAACTGACTCAAACCTCTGCTTTCCGGCAAGGTCGGGTGGCCGAAGAACAAACAAATCCTGTTCAAGTGACATCGCAGTAGTGTAAGGAGCGGGGAGATGGGCACACGCAGCACTACCATTATGCTCAAGCGAGGCCACTGCAAGTAAAATTGTGTGAATTTTCCAATCATTGTCCGCACCATGGGGGGCCGTGTCTCCCAATCTACCAGAAGCAACATGGCGTTCATCTAACTGACCAAGAGGTGAGCCTTCTTTGGTGATATGTACTAGATTTGGCTCATCAAGTGAAAGTGTGGAAATACTTCCGACTGTTGCATGGCAAAGGCCATCGCGTTGTAATTGGCGACCAATTCTGACGAAGTCACTAACAACGTGAGATGGTACTACAAAACCATCCCCAACTATTGGTGGCATTGGTTGAGTATCCATTTCATTGATTATCCCTGTAGCATTGGTCAAAGCGTTACGCATTGAAACATTTTCAGCACGAAGAGCCTCAACATCCGACATTGGTGTTGCTGCCATTGACTGGCCTATCATACCACTAACATCTGCTAAAGACACTGGGGGTTCATCTGAGAATTCTTCTTCTTCATCAACAGGGGCGTCAATAATCTCATCTGATTCCTCTTCATCTTCTTGCTCCCCATTATCTTGCTGCACTACAGCAGGAGGGCCAGCAGCACGTTGTGGTGGCGCACTTGAAGCAGCGACACCTGGGAACATCCCCATCGGCATCCCCATTGGCGCGCCCTTTGGTGGCCCGCTTGGTGGCCCGCTTGGTGGCCCGCTTGGTGGACCTGAGGGTGGCCCTTTTGGTGATTTTTCCTCTTCTTCGTTTTCAGCCGCTTCGGGTGTTGAATCTCCATTCTTGGCCATGTCTCTCAATACGGCGAGTTGGGTTCTCATTAAATACAGGTTGGCCTTGGGCAGGCTAATCACTTAGCCCTGATAGTGTAGTGGTCTATCATGAAGCGTTGTCGATGCTTCGACGCGGATTCGAATTCCGCTCGGGGCGCCAAGTGATTATTTGTTGAGTTTTGACTATAGTTTACCTATATTCTATACTAGATAATTTACTCTACGGGCCACGCTTTCCACTCATCTGTTGAGCCAACTTCTCTGAAATGATTTTGTCCACTTCCCTCGGGCCATTCAACCCATTCAAAGCCATCTGAAATAATTGGCTTTTCAACAATTAATGGTGGACTTTCCTCTTGTGGGTGGTCTAGGTCTTTTATTTCTGGTGATAGGATAGGGTCATCTTCAACCACGGTGTTAAAATCATCTTTAGCATCAATAACCACATCGGTATGATCTACTTCGTCGAATAAATCTTGTTCCACTAACATACTCTCTGGAGGCCCTGGTGGAAGTGCGGGTTTCTTCACCAAGTGTAGTGCTTGTATACATAATAGAAGTACCATCAATACCACCACAACCAAAGGTAACCAAGACAACCCGGAAGATGTATCTCCTTCTGGCGTTGTTTCTACTTGCTGCTCACCACTATTGTTTACCAAATCACCTTCATTTATTGTCTGATTCAAATTTGTATTATTGGTGAAAGATTGGTTTTGAAAAGTATCGTTATTGTATGAATTGTTTTCGAATGTTTGGTTTTGGAATGTCTCATTATCAAAACTATTGTTTTCATATGTGTTATTTACATAGGTATTATTCACATATGTATTGTTGACATATGTATTGTCCTCAGTATAATTCACTGATGAACTTCCGCCGCCCCCGTTTCCATCCGGGACTTCTCCTGGGGCACAGCCATCTACATTGGGACTCTCCCCAGCCATTGTCCTTGAACAATCATCAATAAGATCTGATACACCATCACCATCGTCATCTGAATCTTCATTCCAGTCATG
>CAUZNH010000085.1:0-5589 GCA_963581345.1 Candidatus Thalassarchaeaceae archaeon
ATTCATCGTTTAGGGCCTAACCCTAGTGCGCATCCCAGAAATAGCAGGATAGCGGTCTGCTTATACATATTACCCAAGAGAAGAGGGTGTTTAGGCCGGTCTAGTGAGTGGTTCTTTGAGTGCGGTAAAAATTACCCCTTCTAACACAAGTTAATCTAACGCTTATTCTAAGAGTGTTAGATTTGTGCTGAAACCAAGGAGTCTCATTTTTGCATCCAGTTGATTAATCAGAACTCTTGGTTGTGACACTAGTCGTAAGAATAATGGTTGGTCCCAAGTAACCTCTAACTCATCTCCTTCAATTGATTCAACTCGACCAACAACGAATTGTAAATCAACTGCTGCATGAATTACATCTCCGACAGCAATTTCTTTCTGTTGGAATGGTGCTTTGACTAATTCTATGCGACTTTTAAGATGTTTAATGATAGACTCATTGTAATTCCCATCGTCATTAGGATGGACAAGGATACTGCCTCTCTCAAGCGCTTCTTCGCGTAAATCTCGCATAGCGACACCAACTCGGTCTCCTGCCATTGCAGTATCAACATCATCATCCATAACTTGTAGTGAGCGCGTAACCCCTGATTCAGCGGTGGGTAGAGCTAACAATCGGTCGTGTTTGTTCACCGTTCCAGATTGAACATAACCAATTGCCACTAATCCAACTCCTTTTACATTGAAATATTGATCAACAGGAATCACTAGAGGCTGTGCAGAATGGTCTGCTAACTTATCAAGTTCGGCAAAGAGAAGTGTTCTCATTTGGTGCTCGTCAAGTGGATTTTCATGTAATGTCCAAGAAGATAATCCTGCTTGTTGTTGAATCATCTTGACTTGCTCTGGGTCAACCCATTCACCGTCAGCAGGCCGAATAATGATATGGCCATTTTCTATTCCCGAACAGCCAAATGCGACAAGAATTTCTCCAAGCGAGGCATCAACTTTTGATATTTCAACAATCCCAGCTCTAGCAACATTGAGGATACTGAGTAGTGGCCTGAGTTTTTCTGGGTGGCGCAGTGGTCGAAGAAGTGAGAGAATCTTCACTTCATCATCTTGTTCCATCTTGAATACGTAACTCTCAATGTCTCTTGTGTCATTGAGTTTAGCAATGCTCTTGGCGAATTCCTGAGAGCCGACGAAAGCCACATTCAACACCGTCATGGTGGGGGCGGACAACCCATTAGAATTGAACCCGTCGCTTAGTCAGATGCCTTCATTGCATCACGGGCTGCTTCTGCTGTATTCCACAGTTTCTTTTCTGCGTCACTTTTTGGGACAAACTGTGGAATTGGTATCGGCCTCATTTGATTATCAATTGCAACCATGAAAAAAAAGCCAGTACAGATTTCTTCAGTTTCCCAAACACTACGGTCTAGTCGTCTAGCAATAACGTGGCATCCGGCAGTGTGGGTTGAGGTGAAAACCACTTGTGCAGTAACTTCAATCAGATCACCTTGGTATGCAGGTCGCTTGAACTTAAGGGAATCAATGCTGACTGTAACGAACTCCCGGTGAGCGAATTTACTAGAGACAATCCCAGCAGCGGTATCCATTATTGAGAGCAAACGCCCACCAAAAAGGGTGTTGTAGGCATTGGTATCACCGGGAAAAACTTCCTGAAGTAGTACCACTGGCTCAGTCGTGAAGGGCTTATTCGTCATCGTAATCGTAACCTAGGCCGATGCTCATCCCTCATCAATCCTTGTTCATCCTACATTCAAAGAACGGAGGTTGTAAGAGAAGTGCTCATGCGTAAGAGTGTTCTCGGACCCCCATGGAAGGCGGGGGTGACAAGGTGGCTGTGGCCTTGGTATCTGGTGGGATTGATTCACCAGTGGCGGTAGCGCGTATGGTCCAGTCAGGGTGGACAATTCATCCAATGCATTGTTCCCAGGAGCCAATTACAGGGCGAGAAGCGGAAGAGAAAACACTTGGCACACTTGCATTACTCGCTAACCCCGATGGCCCATTAGCAGAGAATGGTGGGAAAATTTCTGATAAACTTACTGTCATTCCAGTAGGTGAAACACTAGCGATGTTCACTGCTTCAGAATCTCATCGGGATTATTTCGTTCACATGAAGAGATTGTTCAATATACTTGGTTGCATGGTTGCTGATGAAGTTGGTGCAACTCACCTCATTACTGGTGAAAATCTTGGGCAGGTTTCAAGTCAAACCTTGGGGAACCTTGGTGCGGTTGAAATATCTTCAAACAGGCCAATTCTCAGACCTCTTCTAGGACTGGATAAACAAGAGATAATTGATGAAGCGAGAGTTCTCGGAACATTCGATGTAAGTAAAGGGCCGGAATTATGTGATGTTTTGGGGCCAAAACACCCGACTACAGTGGCAAATATTACTCGACTTGAAGCGAATGAAGGAAATCTTGGCGGATTGGCACATTTGGCCGAAAAATGCTATTCAAAACGCCGTGATGAACCACTTTTGCAGTAAGTTTGCCACAGTCATTGGCCCATTGAGATTAAATGTGACTCGGCGCTCGGTTTCATGAACCGCATAGCGGTTCCGGAGAGATACACATGAATGACAAGAATAAGAAGGCAACCAGTTACCTCATCCTTGGGTTGATGATTCTCTCAACTACAGCAGCCGCAGCATCGGTTACAACATTTTCAGATGGGACTGCTAGTGTTGAGGTTGAATTGAGAGAACCGGGCAATTTTATGGATAGTATGACAGGGGCGATTTCACTCCCAGAAGGAGAAACGATTACTTCAGCAAGCGTTAATGTTTCAACTGGTTTTGCCATGCATGATGATTTCACAACATACGATCAATCTCTCATGCCATCGGGGGGTGGAGGAATTTGGGATGCTCGCTACAACAGCGGATTAACCACATACAACGATGCTAATTGTCACGCACCAAATCCTATGGATTGTTCGTTCTCATCCACATCAACCACCTTGTCTCTAACCAGCAAGGGATTCAATGCCGACTTTGAAACTGGGGGTCAAGGAATGAGTCCTCAACAGCCAGTGGACATATTCAATTGGGAAAGGAAAACACAAGGAGTGATGCATATTCCAGCATCTGGTTGCGCAACCGGAGACTATTGTTGGGGCACTAATTTTGATGACCCTGATTACACAGATGATGCACCAGAGCCAAGTTACGAATATACAATGGATAGTCCAGCTATTTGGGTATTTCCAACTAAAGGAGCAGCGACTTTCAATTCTTACCACAGTCTCTACAATCGTTTAGCATCTGGTAGCAATAAATATTACGAAGATTGTGCTTATGTTGCTGTTCAAAACTCATCTGATGCTGTTGGTTGGTCGCCTTGGGAATTTATTGACATTGACATCGGAGCAACAACAGGGTTGCAGCAAGGAACTCAAGGATTATTTCAGAAGGGAACTGGAGTCAACAAAGTCGGGACAGCTTGTAATGGAAAAGGTTCTCTTGCAGTGCCGGCTGACGCTTGGGTTTTAGCTGGAATGAGTACGTGGGCAAACAACCAAAATGGCTGGGCAAACATTGCCCTTGACCTTTCACCACATGAAGGTAAATATGTAAAACTGAAGTTCGTGATGGAGAAAAACCCACTGCTAGGGACGCCAATAAATAGTTCAATGCCTGGGTGGTATATTGATTCACTCAGAATAGGTGATGCATTACCTCAATCAGGAAACGTAGTGATGAAATCATTTGCTCCGCGTTCTCACCCTAATCCTGGATTCCCTAATGGATATGGGATTCTTGATGTTGAAGTTGCTACTGCTGGTCCAGGTTCTTTTACAGTTGATGTTCTAGATGCTTCAAATGGTCAAACAGTTGTTGATAAATATGGTAAAGCGATGAATGGCTTAGAAGGCGAATTGATTGAGCTCTGGGATATTGATAGCGATCAATATGGATTAATTGACTTACGCTTCAACTATAATTCTGGTGCAAATAGAATGAATACTCCGATAATGCATAGTTTTACCCTTGGAACAAAAATTGGCTCTGGCCTCAACTCTACTGATGGGATTTTCTATGATACGGGATACTTGAATGATGGTGAATGGACCGTCGAAGCTCCTGGTGGCATGATTGTATATATGCCGAGAATGAACGATACCAGTTGGTCACCCATGTTGGAGAAAAACCGTTTCAGTGCTCCGATAATGGCTGTGAAACCAATTATTGAGGATTCTTGTGGATCTGCGAATCGCAATCTAATATTGATGACTAATAGTAATCAGTCAGGACAGTTCACCCCTGTAAATAATCAATGGGTGACATTTTCTTCACCATCAACAACAGTAGCCTTTGGGGCACAATACTCTGACCAATGTACAGTTTACTCAATTTGGTTGGAACTTAGATTTGCGCACACAATGTCAAATGTCAAACTTGATGTTGCTGGTGATGGCGATATTGAATGGGGAATGGTCGAGAGTGCATTTGGTTCACTAGGGCGCCAACAAATGTTTAGGACACAGATGGTAAATGATATCAATTATGGTTCAGACAACACCACTTTAGCGATGAATATCAATGGCGAAGCAGAAGGAGCAGTCTTCTTCTTGCCAAAGGGAGCAGTCGTCAATCACGCTGAATTGTCGTGGGATAATTCCGCTATTGGGAATGCTTCAATTGAGTTATTGGCTGGGCCTTCATCACAGAATCTTGGATATACTCATGATCAAGAGAGGAGAACTCCCGATGCCTACGCAGAATTTTCAGAATTTTACAATCAAGTACAGGCTTTGTTAGACGACCCCAATGTGCCAGTGGGCCACATTGATGCATATGGTAACGAATGGATTCAGTTCCGTTTCAAGTTTGAGAATCCAGCTGCTCAGGCTGCTACAAGTATTAATCTGAAGGACCTTGATATCTTTTACACATGGAGCCGGTCACTCTCTGACGAGAATGGAATTGCTCGGGAATTGAATCAAGGAGTAGCTCTTGGCCAGCCTATGGGTGGTCAAGTTGTAGTGCCTATGAAGTTCACTTCCGACGATGGCGGTGGCATTGTCTTAGATAATCTTCAAATTAATACTGAGAATGGATATGATTCTACCATAAATATGAGTGATGATATCACCGGATTATATGCTTCTGGTGAGGTTTATGAAGTAATTACAACCCATTCTGTTGCTGTTGGAACAGGGGCATCCATCGCTGGGGCAAGCCTACAATTTGAATCAGAAAGTGGTTGGGCAGAACTTCGTTGGGCTGCAAGTAATGGTTCATTTTGGTCAGAAAGTGGATCTGAATTTGTTTCTATAATGGTCGCTCTTTCAAGTTCGACTGATACCGCAGATGGTAAACAGATAACCTGGCGATTCAGAATAAACCCTGCATGGGATGATTCAGATTCTGCAAGATTGTTCGCCACACTAATTACTGATTCAGGCTCTGAAGGGCTTCCAGCAGCAATAATGTTTGATTTATTGGTTGGCAATGCAGTTGAGAATGACGCATCTATTACTACTTTGACAGTTTACAACCAAGCAGATGCTGTACAGACTGACTTAGCGAATATTCACAGCAATAATGAGTTGACTTTGGAAGGGACTGTGCGTTTTGAGGACTTAGGAGTTGCTCCGGATCCCGCATCTTAC
>CAUZNH010000086.1:0-5558 GCA_963581345.1 Candidatus Thalassarchaeaceae archaeon
CTATTGAAATCTTCTTCCTCGTCAACTAAAATACCTGATTCAACGGGTATTTCTAAAACTGTTGAGAGTGCTACAAGGGGCGCCGCCAACATTAGAATCGCTAAGAACAGTGCTCGGTGCATCATTGAGGTGATTCAACCCGCGTTAATAACTTGTTTCGCCAAAGATTTTTCCTATTCAACAGGAATATTTAGCCACGCTTCAAATCTACACAACCAATCTGTTGTATTGTATTGAGATCGGCGTTCCACTTTTACAACTGGGCTTCCCTCAAGTGGATATGGTAATATTTTTTGCAATTCTTTAGTTAAGTTTGGAATCGCTTCTTCGGGGGCAACTAACCAACCACGCACAAGAGTAGGACTACCTACTTTCAATAATCCAATAAGGTGAGGTAAATGGGTAATCGTTTCATGGGGGAGATTAACGAGTAATACATCGTATTTACCAACTAATTCACTATCTTCTGTCAAGGTTAATGCGTCGCGTATACCAATATAGTTACCAGATTTTTGTAATTGGTTTTCTTTGATATCATCTAATGAAACTTCTATGCCATTTCGTTTTAAATTCTCAACAAGAAGAGGCATCGCATCAGGATTGATGTCACACGCAAGTAGGTTCCCCACTAAGTCATCAATTTGTAAAAGATGGGTAAAGGCTGGGCCTACACCACAGTATGGGTCTGCAATATCTAACGGGCGACCCAACATTTCTCTAAGTTTAATTGCACTTCCAACAGTATGAACGCGTTGACTTTGTAGCCGGTGAGAAAAGAAGGCTTTTCGTGGATCAATTTTAATGTACAGATTGTATTCTCGGACCAATGTTTCTGTTTGTAATAACTGTTCACGGATTGGTCCTGATAGCGAATTAATTTGGTCAATAGTCAGAACTTGGTCATCTAATCTAGCAGCCAATGGCTCTAATTCTCTTATTCTAAAATCGCCCTTTACTCCGTGGTCACGGAATACTGCTCTCACCTTTTTATGATGGGTGATTTTTGCAAGTGCAACTGCTTGGGCATGCTGTTCGAGATGCTTTTCAATTTTGAATAGAAGGATGTCACCCAATGGCTCTTGTGCATTTGGCCATCCTCCTTCATGCAAAGATATTATTTCTTCGTCAATAAATTGTGACAGGTATCCAATCCATTTTTGTGGCAAACGCTCTGATTGTTCTGCTTCTTTTTCTTCAAATATATTCAATAAATCGGGTAACTTTTCAGGGGGATTATCTCCAAGTGGAATGAGTTTGAACTCCCCGTCATCCAATACTCGATATCCTTTAGATGACCATTCAAAGCTATTTATGCAATCCAAAACGGACTGCGTTTCACGCTTCGGCACCCTCAAATGACGCATCTGACTCGAAGATGCGAGAAGCCTTGCTCGCTTGACGATGACGGAGGATAGACTGTGGCAAATATGGGGTCGGGCTTGTGGCTAATTGGCCTAGGGCCAGGGGATTTGTCAGCCATGACTAATGCTGCTATTGATGCCGCGAAATCTTGTAAATACCGGTTTTTAGAGGGATACACCGCGTTATTACCACCTGGTGAAGAGAGTAAACTTAGCGATATGGTAGGTGAATATGAGTTGCTAATGCGGCCAGATGTTGAAAACCCTGACCAATTATTGGAACTTGCTAGTAAATCCGCGGTGGCTTTGATGATAGTAGGGGATCCATTGCAAGCAACAACTCATGTTGATTTACAATTGCGGGCTAAGGCTGCTGGAATTAACTGCCATGTTGTTCATGGAATTTCAATCACAACAATTGTTACTGGTGCGGTTGGTTTGCAATCTTACAGATTTGGTAGGCAAGTTACACTGGCTTATCCCTATGGTGATTATCTCGCTACTTCGCCATTTGAATTAATTTTAGATAACCTACAACGTGACCTACACTCTCTTGTTCTACTTGACCTAGACCCAACAGGAATGGGTATTGATGAGCAAAAACCGATGAGCCCTGCTGTAGCTGTTGATGTACTACGGCGCTCTGCTGAAAAGGTGGGAGAAAATATTGAAAAGTGGGAAATTGTTCTTTGTAGTGATATGGGGCGCCCTGAACAACGTATTTTTTATGGCACTTTAGATGATGTGAAATCCATCAATGATGGGTCGATTCATTGCGTAGTTATTCCGGGAAGGTTGGATGAATTAGAGGCCGAAGCGCTATCCCGTTGGAATTAATGAGAGCCGTTGCCCTCAAGGGAGATGGGCGACTCGGAGGCTCGCGAGGAACTAATATGGCTGGACCTTCCGAAGTAGAATTCCCTGGTAAGAAAAAACAGAGAATACGAATGCGTGGCACGAAAAGAGCTTCTGATTCAGTACAAAAACGCTTGCGAAAGAACCTAGATGTTATGTTAGAAGAGCCACATTCAATTCTCCCCACAATTTCTGGTCGAACCTCTCGTGGTTTTGGTAGGCCAAATAAATTGAAAGCATGTCTCAAAGATGTTGAGAAAGTCATCAATAAACGTGAAGATAGGACATGGCTACACAAACGGATGGCGTCAAGAAAGGGAGACCTAGTTGCTCGAGCATTTGCTGGTTGTTTAGCGGCTGCACATGAAGAAGTGTTTGAAACTGTGGCTATATTCAAACATCCTGTTTACGGCTCATCCTCATTTATTCGTCGGGGAAGTGGCAAACCAGCTCATTTACTCGGTTTACAAATGCACACCCATACTCGATTTAGATTGCTTGCGTGGGAAGAATTAGCAAGATCTGGCTACTGGTTTTTTTCATGGTCAAACGATTTGATTTGCACTGGGCTTGAACCAACACCGCCTGAAGAATGGGTGACTGAAGGGCTTTCTTCTTCGCCTTTAAAATTTGAAATAAATGATGATGGGGTTTGGCATGCGGGAAATAGTGCAAACAATATAGTGTTGAATTATTCAAACGGCTTGGTCGCTGAAATTAGCCTTGATGAATTATCAAAAAATAAGGAATCTTTTGTGCAAAGTATTGCTCTTACTATGTCGCCACCGCGATTATCTGAATTAATGGAAGTCGAAACTAATTATCGTCCGAATGGCTGGCCAGAAGACTTGGAAATTAACCAAGAAACTACTGATTCATTGGCTACAGTCATCCAACACTGGTTGCGTCTAGAAATACCAGACGCTGGTCTCAAAACGCTGTTACACAATGCTTTTTGTGAAGAATTAGAAGAAGGATTAGTACTCAAAGAGGACTGGTTTGCAAATGATGATAAGGAAGGGTTCTTACAAGCCTTACAAGGAAGTAAAATTGAATTAGAAGCAATATCAATATTAATTGACACATTAGATGGTGGGGTTAGAGTAGATGCTGCTGGAGAAGCACATTGGCTGGCTAACGAAGTGGTTCTCATGGCTGATGATAACGCCCATTCCCTGCTCAAAGCGACGTGGGGTAAATGCGGTTTAGATATCCTTGAGCAAATGTTTGACCTCACTGGAGATAAGGCTGATGAGATCTATGAACAACAACTGAACAGCCGTAAAGCGTTCAGCGGATTCTTACAAAGTCTTGATGCAAAACAGAGTAGTGTAAGAATGATGAGGAAATTCCCTTATGAATCAGAATCACTACCTTCTCCCCTGAGTTTTGCTGATTTATTAATCAAAAGAGCCCACTCTGAAGGGGTCGGAAAAACCACCACCATGGCTAGGAAATCTGGTGGGGGTAGAAAATCTTCAATGGGTTGGGCATGGGTTTGTGTTCATGGTAAAGATGAGGGTGAAGCGTGGCACTATGAACCAACTGTTCGCGACCTTGGAGGGGATTGGGTGCCAGCGCTAAAGTCGTTATGGGAAGCTAGTCAAATTATCATCAATGATGAAGGTAGTGACGATTATGTCAAGGCTATGGAATCTCTACGGAATGTCACTGGCACTATGGAAAACTTACCTGAATAGATGGCTTAATTGTTATTCG
This sequence comes from Candidatus Thalassarchaeaceae archaeon, assembly GCA_963581345.1. Classification (GTDB taxonomy): domain Archaea; phylum Thermoplasmatota; class Poseidoniia; order Poseidoniales; family Thalassarchaeaceae; genus MGIIb-Q1. Next base: position 3,936 of record CAUZNH010000086.1, read on the forward strand.
CCAACCTGTTTTTTAACCCAATCCGAGTATTCGGAACTCGATTGTTCAATTCTGTGAACTATTTGTGGTACATCATAGGGGTGGGCCTCAACTAGTGTTGAAATTAATGATTCTTGACGGTTTGAGGTAGTTTTGATAGTTAAACGCCATTCATCCTCAGATACGATTTCACCTTGCCACGAATATGTTGAATTGATTTTTTCACTTTGCACACAAGCTGCTAATTGTTGATAAATTAACTTCGTTTTCAGCTCCGTTATTTGTTGCGTAGTCCACTCAATTGGCAGAGTGGTGGTAACTACTACGATACTCACCATCAATCATTAGCGGGAAGTAGGTAGTGCATCAATCTACGCCATATGAAAAGAGGAATCGGGCAAACCATTGAAGGCCGATGTGCCAGCGTAGGTTGTAAGGGTGAAACGATGAACGATTCATGGACCAAGCCAATCGACAGCGGGGAGGTGCCTAATGATGGCGCATCTTTCGATGTAATCGTTGTTGGAGGCGGCCCCGGTGGAGCAGCAGCAGCGGCCTATGCAGCGATGCAAGGAGACCACGTACTTTTACTCGAAAAAGCAGTCTATCCACGAGACAAAATATGTGGCGATGCAGTGGGTGGAAAGTCCCTCAAACACGTGGAAGAACTTGGGGTCAAGCCATTAATTGAATCAACACCACATAACCGAGTAACTGGAATTGTATTTTCATCCGCAAATGGACAACAGATCCATTGCTCACTACCAGAAGAAGAAATTGAAAACAAAGAGGCTGGCTACGCTCTTCCTCGTATACAATTTGACTACATGATGTTCTCTCGAGCAAATGAATTAGTGCTTGAAAATGGTGGCTCAGTGATTCAAGACTTCACTGTAACAAATGTCAATGTAGTTGGTGAAGGTGACTTGCAAAAAATTGTTGGGATCACTGGAATTGTTGGTGGGAAGCGGTCAAAAAATGAACCTCTCACCTTCACAGCACCACTAACTATTGGAGCAGGCGGTTATACGTGCCCTGTAGCAAAAACTGTTACTGAAACCTGTCATGATGAACCAATGCGTGACGACCTACACTATTGTGGGGCGTACCGAGAATACTGGGTTGATGTGGGAGGTTGTGAAGGCGGAAAAATTCCTATTGAAATACACTTCATCAAAGAGGTCATACCAGGTTATTGGTGGATATTCCCTGTTGGTGTTAATGATGAAGGTAAGACTGTTGTCAATGTTGGAATTGGTATGGTTATCAATGAAATGAATAAAAAATCAGTAAAACTCAAGAAATTGCAAAAGTGGGTAATTGAAGAACACCCTGTTTTCTCAGAGCGGTTCAAGAATGCTACGATGATTGAAGGCTCTGGCAGGGGGCACCAATTACCATTTGGAAGCCCTCGTAAAGATGCACCGTCCTTCCAGCCACGACGTTCAGCCATGGCTGGTGCAATTTGTGTTGGCGACGCTGCCTCCCTTGTCGATGGATTTTCTGGTGAAGGAATAGGAAATGCGCTTGTCAGTTCCAAAATTGCTGTCTCACATTTTGATAAAGATGCACACTCAAATGGTTTCCCAACAAGTGCTGCTGACGGATATATGCAAGAGTTATGGGAAACACTTGGTCCTGAAT
>CAUZNH010000087.1:0-5524 GCA_963581345.1 Candidatus Thalassarchaeaceae archaeon
TTAGAGTTCCATTTACCCAAATCACATCACCTGCGATGAAATTACCTTCTACTGAATCAATGATAATTACGGTTGGTGCTAATATAATGACCAGAGTCGTATCTTCATCACCAAGAACCCCTGTAGTTCCAGCCATGCCAAGATAACTGGCATTAATTGAAAGTGGACCTGGTGCGATGTTGTCTGGAACATTGAGTAGAGCCCATGCAGTTCCGTTGATATCTGTAACAACCGTTGTTGAAATATTTAGAGTTGGGAATTCAATAGTAATTGTTGCATTCGGGATTACTGCCAAGGTGTTGTCTTGCAACATTACCTGAATGCTTACGTTATCTCCACGCACTGTTCTGTAATCAGGGTCAAGATTCTCTGGCGTCAATATAGTGATTACAGAATATCCTCGGCTATCAAAGGTATTGTTACCACTTGAACTGAGATAGTAATTCACAGTTGGAGTATAACTTGAAGCCAATAGATGTGTTCCACGTGGGAAGTCTGTATCCAAAGTAATGACTGCTGTCCATGTTCCGTTTGGTTGTGCTATCGCATTAGAGACCTGGAAATTATTGGTATAACCATCAATACTAATCTGCACTTGTGGAAGAAGGCCAGCGCCATTCCTAGCAATGATTCCCGAGCCGTTATCAGAAACTAGGCTTCCTGTGACATCAAATACACCACCTGAAAGTGGGTTTGCGCTGATGTTATCCACAACAAGTACGGTAATTGAACGCACACTAATTGTGCTGATTTGATGGATAGTGGGATGCATTTCCCAAATCCCTGTTGCATTATAGTAGATCGACACTGTAATCGGTCCAAGAGGTTGGGTATTTGGAACGGAGTAAGTCCACGATGCAGTAGCATTACTGTCTGTCATTGATTCTGGCATCCAAGTATCGTGGAATTGTGCTGCAACTGTAGTGTTGGTAATGAGCCGATAATTATCAGATGCTTCAACTAATACTGCACCGAAACTAATGTTCTCACCACGTGTAACAACTATTGGGATGAGTGGTGTTTGTTGTTCGAAATCAGTAACGCCGATAATCAGCATCCCCGAACTTGCTGTGCCTGTAAGGTAGAATGGATTACTGCCATTAAGTACTGAAACAACAAGAGTCTTGTTTCCATTTGTGATACCATCATTATTTGGATCAGTTGGAACTGATAAGTTGAATGAACCGTTGTTGGTGGTAATATAACTTGCAACCAACGTTTCAGATGGGTCGCCTAAGAAGAAGACCTCAATCCCAACCGGTCCATTGAACGGCCGAGATACGTCGTTGCCATCGTTGACTGTGCCCACTAATTGGAAACTAGTTCCTGCTGTCACATTTAGTGGCACAGATGATATCACAACATCAGATGGTACCTGAACGGTGATATTCATGAAAGTTTCATTGCCCCACCAGCGTGTAGAACCCGATACTAGAGGGTCGGAGGTATCGTTAGCCATCCAGATTCTAACATCGTAATACCCTGGGTCCATTGTTGGTGGTACAACCCAATTCAGAATCGTGACACCATTTGCACCTGAAACAGCTTGACCAATCGAAGTGTTTGTGCCGCCCCAGTCCCATGTGAAATTGACATTTTCTCCAACAACTGCAGAACTATCACCGACATCAGTAACTGTGATATTGAAAGGAATGGGGTTTCCTGCTTCAACAATCACGGATGTAAGATTGCTACTTAGCACCAACTCGGATTCAAGCCCAATCAATGCTGCTGGTGGAGTTTCCATGAAGTAGTATGAACCACGAGGTCCAGCAAATGTATCAAAATCAAGTACTGTTGTGAGGTTATGAGCTGCTGATGCTAGGTCACTTGGTAAAGTAACCACAACAGAATAATTTCCATTGGTCTGGTTGGACCATGCACTACCTAAAGGAACGAATGTGGGGAGTGGGGGTTCTCCCATCGGCCCACTTGGACCAGTCCCTGGTAAGGCAATTGAAAACTGTACATCTGAGGTGTTCCATATAATTGGTGTACCAAGTACATCATCCGTAATAGTTCCAGAAATTACTGTAGTACCGCCTAAGTGGGTCCACTCTTGAGCAAGATTGATCGATAATGTGGCAGTTCCAGTAACAAGGAGAAGACCACTAGCATTTGCTGGCTTGAACCATTCACTACCTACGTTCCCACCTAGGTATCCATCGTAAGAAATATTCCACCAGTAATCACCTGCTGCTAGTGTCCCAGAGGGTGTGAATTCGCTAGTAATCCAGTCACCTTCAGGGTCAACTGAAGTATTGACAAGAGTCCCATCAAATGTCATGAGATAAGTGCCATTGAATGGAAGAGTAGCCATACCCGTGTGGTCAGATAATGATACCATCACCGATGCCATTTGACCGCGAGCTATTGAGCCGAGATTGAAACTCATTGTAACTTCACTTCGTAAACCAAATCCTGAGAAATCATCTTGATCTGAAGCACCAGGAATGCCCTGCCCAAATAATAATTGAACATCTAAATAACCCGGCCCAATTGGTACATCAGTACCATTCAGACTCCAAGTAATGTTGTAAACTCCGTTGGTTACTACCCAGGTTGTGATATTGGTGTAACTAGTATTACTGCCATTACTTCGCAATAAGAGAGATATGTACCCATCCATTGGTGCAGGTGCTGCACCACGGGTAACCACGGTACCATTTACATAGATATTTTCATTGATTACTAATAATGAATTATTGGCACCAGGGCCTTCTATTGTAGCAGTCATATTTGGTGCTGCTGAGATATTCATGGTGAAATTCAATGTACCTGGGCGTGCGTGATAAACCGGAGATGGCCCTAAGTTCAAATTACCCTCATGCCAACCTGCAAAGGAAATCGTTGCTTGTCGCAAGCCTTGTGTTTCAAGGTCTGACAAGTTGACATCAAAGGAAAAGAACCCATCTGTCCAAACCGGAGCTTGTAAGGTCACATTAGCACTCAAAACAGAAGAAGGATATGTCAATTCAACAGTGAAATTGCCCTTTACTGAAGGGTCAGTTTGTGGTACTGCATTCCAAAGCATATTGCCAGTGATAGTAGTAGTGGTACCAGCCCCAATAATCGGGGCGCCCACTGGTTCTGGACCTGTTAGAGTTAAATTAACATCGTCCGTTATATTCAGAGTCACAGCGTATACTTGGTATGAGTACGGTACATAACCACCTTGTCTAGATTCAACAACCACTTTTGCATAACCGGGGTCAGGCATCATCGCTGGAGTCCCATTTATTGAGAAGTTACCATTTTGGTCAGTCAAAATAGCACGAATACGAGAATCTTCATTCAAAACGGATGGATTCATAGGATTGGTATCATTTGCTGAAACGAGATAAGCATTCACAAGTGCATCAACAGCACCCGTGCTGTTGTTGGTGAATTGTAATGAGCCATTGATGTAAATCAATCCAGAAGAAAGGTCTCTTTCCAATGTTAGAGGGTTTACACTCTCATTGAGGAATTGAACCTCTTCAGCAGGAGGACAGGGGTCAATTGGTATCCACCCCATATCCAAATTTGACCCAATTTGTTGCAGATGTACTTCTGACCAAGTATTCCAGTTTGAACCCATCACCATGTATCCAGTGCCATGCCAAACCCCACCTGTGTAACCAGTTACTGTGCGCGCAGGTATTCCTGCAATCCTTGCCATCGTGGTGAAAGTAGTCACATATTCTGAGCACGAACCTTCTCTTGAAAAGTCAAGGATGAAATGTGAAACGTCTTCAATATTAGGTGCACCCGAACCATCAAAATTCAACTTGAAATCCGGATCGGTCACATTGGTATCTTCTTCTGAAAGATAATTTTTGATCGCCTGAATCTTATCCCATGCTGAGACCGCACCAGAATCCGTAATGACACCATATGTGATGTTACTGACATTTGATTCTCTCAATGTGTAGTCTGTGAAATATGCCGGTAAATCTGTTGCGTATGGAGTTGGGAACTCTACGCCAGCCTGAAGTTCAGAATCGGTGTAAAATACCTCTGGCACACTAACCATCAAGCCAGCAACGGCCGTTGCTGACACACGGATATCCCGGGTGTGATTTGTCTGATTCAATTCTGCCATTGAATCAAACCATGACATATATTCAATTGTATGTGAGGGCTGAGGTAAACTGCCACCGGGTTCAACTGGCTGAAGGAATTCGAATAGCCACATTTCTGTAGAATTCCAAAAAGTATTGTTGGCAACCTGATAGGTGTTAATTTCACCAGCAGTTAATTGCTGTTCACTGACTAATGATGTATTTATTCCATAAGCCCCACCAGTATAGTAATCGTAAGTTTTTACTCTCCATCGGTGGATTGAATCTATATCCACACCTAGACCTGTGCTAGTGGTGTTGTTAGCGTAGAACACAACTTCGTTAGGGTTGATATCATCTGTTGGGTCCCATGGATTTTGGGGGCTAAGGTGACAATCTTGCCAAAATTGAGGTGGACATTCTTCATAATCACTCATCCCCCCACCATCAGTATCTGGATTCCGCCAGTCTGTACCAGTTTGATTCTCAATGTTGTCAGGGATTCCATCTCCATCTGTATCAGCAGGATTCATATCATCAGATGGGTCATTCTGGGGATTTGTTCCATCCAGATATTCTTGTGAATCAATAACTCCACCGTTATCAGTATCAATATCAAGATAATCGGTAACATATGCATCAGTTGAACCATTACCTGCACCCATACCTGGTACAAACATCAAATCACAACCAGTGGTGTTCTCAAAGTAATTATTGAGTAAGTCTCCATCAGTATCTAATGTGTTATCACATGGTTCCATTGGGTCAGTTGAATTGAGTATTTCATCCAAATCATTCTGGCCATCTCCATCGGAATCATACACGGTAGAAATTGAGAACCAACCCCATATTGAAAGGGTCTCTTCCCAATCCGCTAGTCCGTCTCCATCAGTATCTGCGTAATCGTCATCACAGTGAGAGTGTGTTGAGCCCAGACTGCCCCCGTTGGAACCTTCGTAGTGACACCAACTGCCATTCTTGGAAAGCACTTCAACAGTATTTGCTGGTGGAGGTGTCACCACACCGAAGAGGATATTGTTTACAACTGCACCATAACTGAAACTCGTCAATTGTCCATTAGAATCATTGTAGTAGCCAACAGCCCCATTTAGAGTTCGCCAGTCAATGGGCGTTGAGTCAAAGCCAGAAGCATCTGTAAGATACAGGCGCTGAAGCCCTGCATTGTAACCACCAGCCTGTGCGGCAGTGTCTAGAGTCGTGCTGTAATCAATTAAAGACATACATGGATCTGTTGAGTGTGATAGATTTGACTCATCACCATCGCCAACACCTCCAAAGTCGGTGTCGTATACATTCCACATTGAACAGGAAAGATTCTCAATCCAGTTGTCAATTCCATCATTATCGAAATCACCTGCATCCTCTCTACGAGTAGGATCCGTTTCATTGGAATCTACTCTGCCGTTGCCATTCTTATCTTCATCTCCATCATCAAACTGGTCGCCGTCTGTATTGTTGTC
>CAUZNH010000088.1:0-5449 GCA_963581345.1 Candidatus Thalassarchaeaceae archaeon
GTCGTGCCTGCATGTCTGGAAAAGATAAAGATGTAAATCCTGAGACAATTGATGCCATGATTGATAATCTGGCGCGCTGAACTAATTGGGTTCTGCAAGAAGTCCTACTGATTCGTATAGACTCGGCCCACTCCCAAGATAACACATGATTCCTCGTCTGCTGCGGGAATCTTCGGGTTGGGAGTTGTTTCCAGTAGCACAATCACCAGTGCAACCATCTGCGAATGCGATGTATACTCTACCTTCGAGATCTAAGTGTAAATCGTTGAAATCAAGCAGGTTCCTATTCGAGCCCCCAATATCACGGCAATCGCCACTGTTCAGACAGATGCTGCCAACCTGCACCGGATCCGCTGAAGCGCGAACAGTATGGAATACGGGGTTTTCATCAAGCGCATTCAAACTGTAAGTGACATACAGATAGTAACTGACGTTGGAGTTAGCGTAGTGGGCATTGCCATCCCATGGATTTCCGTCAATGTCGGATTGATTCAATTCACTCGCGTTCTCACTCCCAAGGTAAGTGATTGCAATCCTTCCTGGGTCTCCTGCATCAACCTGAGGGAATACGGTCGAAATGACTTCGACTGGGCTGATTCGAATGCTAGTTTGTTCCCAAGATTCTCCTGAGTCTGTGCTCCGCGACATATACACACCTTCATCTGCTCCAGTCCAGATATGATAGGCATTAGATTCTGTATCCGTTGCAACTTCGGAATTCTTGCGTGGATAAGGTGTACCAACATCCTCACCCATGGTTCGATCAAACCAAGACAAACCATTGTCATCAGAAACGATGACGGTGGGTGTTTCAACTCTGGGCGTCACGTATACTGTACCATCCGGTGCAGAAGTAATGGCCCCATGAAGTCCGCCATTGGTTGTAGCCAATCCGAAAATCTGTCCACCTGCCTCAAACGTAGCTCCACCGTCAAAACTGGTGAAGCAGAAAATACCTGCGAGTTTGTTGTAACAATAGTACACAGCCGTCTCATAGAGTGCTTGAGAGAATTGACCAGGGATGCCATACCCACTACTCGTCCATGGGCCGGTTGCCAGTTTGATGTGATCATTGATTGGAGTCGTACCAGAGTCATGTGGATTGCCCAACCAGGATTCCCCATCATCATCACTCCAGCATATCCAAGATGTCTCAAGACCCTGCATCTGAACAGCGAATATCCTATCGGTAATAGGATCGACCCAACCCCACGGGTCGTTGGTCTGGAATGCGCATTGAGGACCTGACACGTCCTCCCATGATTCGCCATAATCACAAGAACGCATGACTTTCTCAAGGGCAATGAAGAATACGCAACCACTGGATGTGACACCAATACTTGGTTCAGGTGCATCTTCACCAACATCACTGAAGTTGAAAATCAAAGGTAGTGGTTCGACATCAACGGGCAGACCGTCAGCCCCTGTCACGAAGATGCCTTCGGAGCCAGAAGGTTCCTCCGGCAAAGTCGGAGGTGCATCATTTCCGAAACAACCTGATAGTGAAAACGATGATACTAGGATGCACATGAGCAATGCCTTCACTCGCATATGCACATCGACCTAGCGATTACGCAAGTATCTTGCCCCACAATAATCATTGATGTGAATTGAGATTAGCGGCTACAACTGGCTTTGTAAAAACTAAAATATTGAGCCGATTGATTAGACTAATCGATAGGCGTATTTTGACACCCAACCAATCATCAAGAGAATCATAAACCAAGCAAGAGAAACTCTTGCAATTCGTGAAGTGATAGCCTTTCTCCTTCTCTCCTTTTCAATCTCTTCAAGAAGTGGAGCGATGGGGTCAGCCCTACTCATGTTGACTCGGAAACGTGCAAGAGATTTCAAGCGAGGGGTAACGTGGGCAGTCTGATGAGCGAGGTACCCGAAGGATTCGTGATGCCTGAAATGACAGATCCACGGATACGACCTGCTGCATCTCTAGTAATCACACGTGATAGTGATGATGGGGCTGAAATCCTATTTTGCCACAGAGTTTCCCAAATGCCATCATTTCCTGATTTCTGGGCCTTTCCCGGAGGTGGTGTGACTCAATATGACCGCACTGCTGCTGATGAATTATCCCAATTATCAGCTGATGAGGATGGCGCTGCCCTTGCCGCTTTGATGCGAGAAATAATAGAAGAAGTAGGTTGGATAAATACTCAAGATGGCATTACATTAATTGACGAAAATATACGAAATAAAGTAATAGAAAATGGTGAAATATGGCTTCCTCTAGTAAAGCAAGGGGCCATTACTGCAAATTCTAAGGGATTAAACATAATCTCAATCAGAACTACACCACCTCTTGCTCCAATGCGATTTACTAATCGCTTCTTCCACCTACATGACTCACATCCACCAGAACCAATACACCCTAGAGGGCGAAGCGAATTTGATGAATTTCGTTGGTTAACTCCAATGCAAGCACTTGACGCTTGGAATAATAGTGAAATGAGAATCCCACCACCTCAAATTACTCTTCTTCGTGATATGATTTCATTTCTAGAAGAATCTGAGGGAGATATTGAATCTGCTACCTTTGCCATGTCAGAAAACCCACCTTGTGGTGAGCACCGAATTGAATTTGCACCCAGTGTTGAATGTGTTCCGCTTCCAACTCATACACTTCCTCCAGCCACCCATACTAATTGCTACATCATTGGAGATGTGGGTGGCGACCTAGTAGTCGTTGACCCAGCCGCAAAATCAGATGAAGGGCTTGCATATCTTGAGCGAAGAATAAGAGCAGCACAATCACGTGGTAGCAAAATCATTGCCACCATTTTTACTCATCGGCACCCAGACCATATTGGTGATTTAAATCGAATTTCAGAAATCTACCAAGCACCGATTTGGGCAACTACAGAGACTCACACTGTGATTCCTTCTTGTAGCACTGACAGAGTGCTGAAAGAGGGCGATTCGTTCACCTTGAGTGGTAGAACATGGAATGTTTTGGAAACACCTGGCCACTGCCCCGGACATATTTGCCTATCAAATGAAGTGGGCATCATTTCAGGAGATATGGCTGTTATGGTAGGTACAATTCTAGTGCCTCCAAGTGATGGTGACATGGATAAATATCTAACTAGCCTTGAGCGACTACGTGACTTGAAACCCCCTATCCTATTACCTGCTCATGGACCTCTTTCCCCTGTTCCAGAAAAACTACTGAACCGCTACCTAACACATAGAAGGGCTAGACACGATAGAGTATTTGATGCGGTGAAAAACGGAATTAGTGAAATCACTAAAATTGCTGACTACGCTTACGATGACACTCCTGATGCCCACCCGATTCTCAAGGTTGACCAAACACTATCTCATCTCCTCGCTCACCAAAGGGCTGGAGATGTTAAACAAATAAATTCGGCGTGGAAACTTGCGACACGATGAAGGATTGAGAAGTTCACCAAAGGTTGAGGAGGTAGACAATATGGAAGAAAGTAATGAAATTCTGCCAAATATTGTTGATGGCCCTAATGCTAAGGATGAAAATGCAGAGGAAAAACCACTGCTTCCGAAAAACTTCTGCTGGACTTGGCCAAGTTCCGTTGTAACTTGGATTATCTGGGGATTAGGCGCGCTTGCACTTGGCTTTGGAGTAATGACCAGCATTATGTCCTTTCAACCAGAACCACTCATCTATGGATCAATCGGATTAATAATACTCGGTTTTGCTAGTCCTAATCCATTCAATAATATGATGAAAGATATGTTGCCTGACAGTAGCCAAAGTGGTACATGGTCGGTCCCACCAGTGCCACCAATGAACCCTTCAGAATGGCATTTAGATAGAGTTGAATGGAATGAAAAAGTAAACGCATGGCTACCTGACCCTCTGGCTCGCTATGAGCAGGATGGCCCTGATATAGAGGTCAAAGAAGAGGGGAAAGAATGGGTCATCTATACTGATGGCGAAGAAGATGGAAGATTTGCTACTGAAAAAGAAGCATATGAACAGATGAAAAAAGTACTCAAAAAGGCTGACACTGTAAATTCACAAGAGATGATTTTTGGTGAACACCCACGCCATCACCGATACCGCGCATTATACAATACTACACCACCACAAATCACAGCTCGATTCCTGTTCCATACATTTTCGGTAATGTTCCTCGTAGGAGTTTGGCTTTCCTTCCCAACTGGGGGAGAAAGAGAAGGCACTATTCCATTCTTAATTGGTGGGCTAATAATGGGGGCTGTTTCCGTCACTTTTTCATATTTCCAAAATAAGAGAGTCATGGAAGCGTGGGATACTGTAACATCAATTGTAAAATTCATTGATGCAGGTCATAATGAGTTGGTTGGTCAAGTTCGACCTGCATCATTTGAGCCTTTAGAGACCGTACATGTAGACAACTATCGTGATTCTAGTTGGACTTTTGATAAACTGGTTGGATGGATGTGGTCATACAGCATTTACCACTGTTGGCAAGAAAGATACCAAGACAAAGACGGAAAGTGGCATACCCGTACTAAATGTGCATGGAAATCGATTCGTAGTAAAGGTAGTTCTTCTCCTTTCATGTTACATGATGGGAGTGGGGGAATAATCGTTGACCTACCGACATTCAGAGATTCATCTTTTGGGGACCCAATTTGGCAGAAGGATAGCCCAGGTAGCAGAGGGGGGGATCACCTCTACACCAAAGGTGATGTGAGAAAACATCGATGGGTGTTATACGGATTACAATTAGGTGACCCAGTATACACAATGGCGCGCGTCAAAAGTCGCCCCCACGATGAGATAGCAAGAGGGACCGTTTCAGAAAATGCTAGCAGAGTTCATCACACATTAATTGCAGTTGGAGAAGATGCTCCTCGTCGCCATGCTACCCTCCAAAAAGGAACTGAGTTTTCAGTTCTGAAGGCTAAGTCTTCAACGCTCAGCCGATATGGTGCAAGCGCTATGCTCATGATTAGTAGTATGCTCTTGATTTTAACAGCAGTATAATTACTCATCTTCTGCCATTTTCTCTTTCAATGCAGCTAGTTCGGCCTTTGCCCTCATCAATTCGGTTTCAGCCTCGATTGCAGCAATTTCATCCTTAAATCCTTCAGTCTTCACATCGGCTTCGGATTTCTTAGACTCTACAAAACTACCCAAACTTGCCCTTCTATCAAACATCTGTTCAACTTGTTCTCTTGAATATATATCAAACAAATCAGCCCGCTCGAAACCGAACATGCGTGCAACTAGTAGAGTGGGGAACATCTCGGTGACAGTGTTGTAATTCTTTGCGGCTTGATTGTATTCTTCAACCTCGTTTGCCATCTTTGCTATTGCTTGGACACCCTCTTCAAGTCCTGCTACCAATACATGGTGAGAAGTCAATTCAGGGTTATCTTCTGCAAATGCAAGAACCTTCGGGATTACTGAATCTAATAGGCCGTTTGCTGCCATCATATCGGCTCTGTTACCACTACTCTTGGC
>CAUZNH010000089.1:0-5343 GCA_963581345.1 Candidatus Thalassarchaeaceae archaeon
CAAGAAGAGAGTCAATTTCCGGGCTGATAATTTTAGCCATACCTCTACCTCCTGTTGACCTGTGAGTAACCTGTTCTTGCTCCGGTATTAATCTCTTTTCAAACGGAGATACATTTTGAAGCGCTCAATCATGGTGTCCGGCCCTAAGGGCCGTTGGGTTCATTAAGAGATGATAAACACACACTCAACGAAGCGCATGCCGGGAACAGCGAACATTGGAGATTCGCACATATTTGATGGTGCCTCTGAAAGCGCTCTGAACTCTAATCAACAAGAGCGATTAGAACACATTCGATCAGCGGTTGAAATCTCTCGGGAAGCTGTAAAAGCGGTTAGTATAACAGCGATAGATTTGTTGAAAGATATTCCCGCTTTCATGGCTGGTCTGAATTTTGAAGCAGAGTTAGTCAATCCATTTGCCCACATTGAAGCACCGATTTGGGAAGAAGAACATGTGCCTGCAGAAATGATGGAAGCGGCATATGCATATTGCGAACTACTAACTCGTAAAGAAGCTGGTAACTTCTACCACTCGTTCAAGTATCTCCCAGATGAACAACGCAAGGCAATGTGCGCGTATTACGCATTCTGCCGCCGAGCGGATGACATCGCTGACGGCGATTACGTCGATGTATTCCCTGGTGGCGAGGGGGCTCTAGACCCTGAAGCAAAAGAGTATCGTGAAAGCCTTGAGCAATTAACTGGAGACAAGAGTGTGTTAGACGCACCGACTTATCGAGACAAACTCGCCCAACTATTCTTTTTCCGAAAGAAGTTGTCTACTGCTTACAATTGCCACGCATCTACAGACCCCATTTTCATGGCGCTAAAAGACACCGTTTCAAGGTTTGAAGTACCAAGAGAGCACCTAGATGACCTAATCTCTGGGATGGAAGATGACCTTTACACAAACCGTTACCGCACCTTTGATGACTTGTACAAATACTGCTACCGAGTTGCTTCCACTGTTGGACTCGTCTGCATTGAAATTTACGATTACGATGACCCAAAGACAGCAGAATATGCTGAGTCTTGGGGGATTTTCATGCAGATGACAAACATCTTGCGAGATGTTTCAGAAGATGCAGGGCGCAATCGTGTCTACTTACCTCTTGATGATTTAGAACGACATGGAATCAAGCCTAGTGAATTATCTGGTGACTTGGCCAATGACAAACGCTGGCACGCCTTTTCATCCGAGTTCATTGGCAAAATAGAGTCGTATCATGAGAAAGCACTCAAATTACTTCCACTACTAAATCGTAAAGCGAGATATTCCCCCGCAGCGATGATGGCATTTTATGGTTCGATTTTGAAGAAAATTAAGAAGAAGGATGGCAACATCTTCCACGGCCAAGTTAAACTTTCAAAAGTAGAGAAAGTGACTCTAGCAGCAGCCATTTATGCCAAGCAGCGGTTTTTCCGTTTGTAATCAAAACCCCCCATCCTAAAGGATGGGAGCCGTAAGCATGAAACAATGAATCCAAGCCGAAAAGAATTAGAGGTGAGCAAATGAGAGTCGCAGTTCTTCTTGATGACAGATGTCAACCAAAGAAATGCGATGACCAATGTCACGCCTTTTGCCCACCTGTTCGCAATGGGCAGGAATGTATTGTTTTCGACGAGAAAACAAAAAAGCCAATAATATCAGAACAACTCTGTATCGGCTGTGGAATCTGTGTCAATAAATGCCCATTTGACGCGCTAGTCATCCACAATCTGCCTGAAGAATTGAAGTCTGATATGATTCATCGTTATGGGAGAAACGGGTTCCGTCTTTTCCGGCTCCCTGCGCCACGTGAGGAAAAAGTGGTGGGGATACTTGGCCAAAACGGGATGGGAAAATCTACTGCAATCAACATTCTCTCAGGCGCTCTAACTCCTAACATGGGTGACTGGCACATTGAAGCTGCTGAGTGGGACGAGATTCTCACAAGTCTGCCTAAGGGTGAACTGCGGGATTACCTAGGAATGGTGGCTGGGGCTGGGGTTCGGGTGGCTCTAAAACCACAATATGTAGACCATATTCCCAAGGCTTTCAAGGGCAAAGTAGGCGAATTACTGGCTACTGTTGATGAGCGAGATGCTTTGATTGAAGTCACTACTGACTTAGGAATTGACCATTTGTTGGAAAGGAATTTGCCACAACTTTCTGGCGGCGAATTGCAGAGAGTTGCGATTGCCGCAACTTTGTTGAAAGATGCTGATGTGTATTTCTTTGACGAGCCATCATCTTATCTTGACATATTTGAGCGCATGAGAATTGTCAAAATTTTACAGAAGCTGTCAGAAGGCAAGCGAGTCATCGTAATTGAGCACGACTTGGCGATTCTTGACGTGTTATGCGACCTCGTCCACATCGTTTATGGGACGAGAGCGGCGTATGGAATTTTTACACCGGCCCGCTCAACTCGTAAAGCGATTAATTCCTATCTGGACGGATTTTTGGTTGAAGAGAATATCAGAATTCGTGACAAACCGATTTCTTTTGTCAGAGGCTCTGTCCGCGAAGAGGCGGTTGGACGACCTATTCTAGAGTGGGGAGATCTTGAGAAAACACTTGGAGAATTCAAACTCACAACTGGTAAAGGTACGATCCATGAAACAGAAGTGGTTGGAGTTGTTGGGCCCAATGCGACCGGGAAAACCACACTAGCAAGGATATTTGCAGGTGAATTAGAGATGGATGCAGGATGGTGCACTATGGAAGCAAAAGTTTCCTATAAGCCACAGCATATTACTGCCGAATTCCCCGGAACTGTGCGAGAATGGTTGGATGCTGAAATCGGAAATTCTTGGCATGTAGGCCAATTTCAGACCCGAGTGGTAAGGCCTTTAGAGGTTGATAAATTGTTAGAAATGGATGCAACTCGGCTTTCTGGCGGCGAGTTACAAGCCGTCTCAATTGTCATCTGTCTTGGCCGAGATGCTGATATTTATTTGCTCGATGAGCCGAGTGCTCACTTGGATGCAAATGCTAGGATGGAAGCCGCGAAAGCGATTAGAAGAACCATGGAAGCAAATGAAAAGTCAGCGATGGTAATTGACCACGACATCTACTTCATTGACATTGTAAGTGACTCTTTACTTGTCTTTGAGGGCGAAGGTGGAACCTCAGGGACTGCGATTGGGCCACTCTCATTGAGAAAAGGAATGAACCGATTCTTGAAAGGGGTTGGAGTCACTTTCCGACGAGATCATGATTCTAAGCGACCACGGATTAACAAAGAGTCAAGTCAGAAAGACAGGGACCAAAAAGCCCGAGACGATTACTACTATAGTTGAGTGATTTAATGCCAGTTGTACTTCCACCAGGCGCAGGATATCTGGGCAAAAGTCGACGTCGGATTTCAGCAAGTGGGCTAGTAACTTGGGAGAGGTGTCCTCGTCAATGGCATTACCGCAGAAGGATTGGACTCAATGATGCTACAAATCCTGAGATGATTATTGGATTAGTTGTTGAAGATGCTCTTTGCGGGCTTTTCATGCAACGTTTTCCCGAAAATGGAACACCAATGCCCGGCTTGGTAGAATGGATAAATTTCAGCCGTCTAGAAAACGGATTAGGGAAAATTAACCCTGATGGCGAGGTAATTATCTCAGACCTAGAATCAATCTCACAGTGGATGGGATTAGTAGTTCCTTCACTAGTTGAGGAAGTTCAGAGACTCTTACGAGCGCGCTGGGATGCAACTCAATGGAAAGCCGCTGGCAGAGATATCGCTGAAGTTCAAGATGCGCGGATTGAGAATTTAATACGTGGTGGAATCAAATTACAACTTGAAGAAGTTGAAAACTGTCTCCAAGCCAGCGGCGGGCCTCATCTCAATTCCTACCGAGCCGCTGGTGACCCATTCACTGTCCCAGCCCCTTGTTGGGACGAAGAACCAGTCAAACCCGGTGAAGATTCCAATCGAACAACGACAGATGGATTTGAAACATCAGGTGATGTCACAATATGGGAAGCTTGGGAAATCACTAGACCTTGGGTCAAAGACCCTAGAATTGCCGCACCCCAAAGGCTCTTTCATCCAGACGGATGGGCAGCGGGAGAAATGGACTTAGTCCACAGATGGGATGGTACTGTCAGAATCTGTGACATAAAGGCAAGCGCTGGAACGAGCGGTTATTCTGCTGGATTAGCCAATCAACTACGTTTCTACCAATGGCTATGGAGTATCACTCGCACTCACCCAGGCAGACCAAAAACAGGAGAAAGTGGTGGTGAACTAGCCGCTCTTGAAGGATGGTATTTGAGCGGTCCACACCGGAAAATCATTGATTTACTTGATGATAAAACTCTCGAGTCTGAATCTGCTCGCTGGAAGAATATCCACCAACAAATGACCCTCTCTGGACTGCACCCAACTCACCTTGCACCCGCCGACCCAGCACCTTGGGTGAATCATGCACCTGGTGGAAACGCTCTACCCGTTGAAGATGAAAATAAAGCGAAATCTTTGACCTGTGAACGCTGTACAGCAGCCGCATTTTGTGATACCTCCCCTCAAAAAGTGAAAGCAAAGGCACTTGCGGCATTGACCCCACCTGAACTTGGAAGTCCGGAAAATTTGGTTGCGTCTTTAATACCAAAATCACCCTGCACTATGATTTCAGATATACCTCGTCGTCTCAATGTTAAGGGAGAGGTGAAAGGACAATGGGGCCCACTATCAAACCACTATGGTGAAGAAGTTAGAGGGGCAACAATTGTTGTTGGAAGTACGAATGTCACTATCGAAGAGATGGGTGCAGAATCATTCGGCGAAATCCCATCAGGCACCGAATTGGCTTTGCTTGATGTCGCACCAGGTGTCTGGCGGCGAATGACAAGACTGTATCTTGATGAGCACAGTTCTATCAAGCCAGTAAGTGAACTAGAAGATACTGAGTTCACTAGACTTGGATTAATTCCTACTAAGGCTAACCTATCAGGGCAGATTGTTAGTCGGGGTGGCCATAGTGGTGTAAACGCTAGAGGTAAGCCTTGGTCAATGTCAACTTGTCACCTATGGGACGGTGAATCAGTTGTTGAAGTGGTGGCATTTGGTTCAGCCATCACTAGAACTTTCCAAAAGTTGGAAGTAGGGGATATTGTTCGAATCCTAGCCGCTGAACTAGGCTGGAGAGATGGAGTTCCTCAAGTAAGAATTGACCAACGCAATACTAGACTTGAAGTCAAACAGTAATTATCGGGGAACTCTTGAAGAACCTCGGCCACTAAGAGGGGATAATGCCCGTCTTAGACCCACCAAGTGAAGACCCTGTGGGGCCTTATTCTAGGCTTTCCCATACTCAAGCCGATATGCATCGTCGTTGTCCAAAAATGTGGTACCAGAGATA
>CAUZNH010000090.1:0-5323 GCA_963581345.1 Candidatus Thalassarchaeaceae archaeon
GGACCTGCAGGTGAGGTAATTATTCGTGCAGATGCTGTGCTTGGAGAAGCACCAACGCTGTCCCTTTTACATCACGGGGCAGGTGGAGCGATTCACTCTGCTTACTTCGTAAATGAAGGTGATTGGGGTGATGATGTTGAGATGGTAATAGCGGGTGGAACTAGCACCTTGTTATTGCTGTCTGATTCGACAATCATTGACCTCCCAGGAGTCGGTGGTTCAACAGCAGCAACTATTGATGATAACGGAGTATTCTGGTTAGCAAGAGGTGATTCTTTGGAACTATTCAGTATTTCTTCAGATAGGGCGCTGATGGAATCTCACAAGATTTCCAACTCGGTTGCAGTTGATGCGAAAGTTGGCACCGCGGCAGATGGTGAAGTTCAGTTCTATGGCACTGGGGTCGATGGTTACGTAGGTGTTCTCAGTTTTGACCCTGGGGCTCGTGATGATGTTAGCCAAAGTTTAGCATTGTTTGGGGATTTGTTATTCGTGATAATAGTCATCTCCTGCCTCGTAATAATTGGGCATATGTTCTATATTAATGACCTCAAACCTTGGTGAAACTGAAACGCAAGATGTCACAGTAACTAAGCATGGGTTCATCTATTCGCGGCACCTAGCCACAGAGGATGAGTGATGGGGCACCTGCTGTAATTAGCAAGGGTTCGAACGGCTTCTTTGACGGTGGCGCCATTATCCATCTCAAGTTGCTTTTTGTAGCGGCATCTTGGGGGCTTGCGTGGGCTGCAGGGAGAGAGTTAGCCCTAGCCCTTCCAGAAGCAATTGTGTCTTGGTACAGATATGCAATGACAATCCCACTTTTCTTCTTATGGATGTACTTCAAAGATAGAGGCGCAAGAGAGGGTAAATCAGCAATTTTTATCCCTCGCGGAGAGATGTTTTGGAAGTTGGCTTGGATCGCCTTTTTCTCTACTTTTTTGTATCAATTATTTTTCATGCATGGAATGGAAAGAACCGCCGCAGGAGACGCGTCGATACTGATAACATTCAACCCAGCATTTACTGCACTGCTCGCCATTCCACTGCTAAGCAGAAAAATAAGTCGGAATTTAGTTTTTGGACTAATTGTTGGCCTTGCTGGGGTCGGAATTGTTACTGGTTGGAGTCCAAATACAGACATCCCAATGAATCAAAGATTGGTGGGTGATTTTTTGATAATGTGTGCAGCTGGGAGTTGGGCTGTTTCAACCAATTTGATCAAGCAAATTTTAGAATCTGAAGACATTGAAGATAAGCCATCTCCAATAGCAATTATTGCTTGGGCTTCGTTCTTGGGATGGTTACTTTTGACACCTCTAGCGGCATTTGATTTAGTCACTTATGGTAGAGACGCAATTCCGAATCTAGAAGGGTGGTATTGGATATTTTATCTAGCCACAATTTCAACGGTTTTAGCTTATGCTTGGTTTGCGGAGGGTGTTGATAGAATCGGAGCAACAGCGTCTGCAACTTACGTCTATTTGGTGCCATTCTTTGGCATACTTTCTGGAGTCTTATTACTCAATGAATCAATTGGCTGGTCGTTTCTCATTGGTTTTGTTTTGATATTGGTAGGGGTCAAACTTTCTCAACAGTCAGCCAATGAAGCCGAAGGCTGATTTCAAGCGGTTTGCTTATGGAGCGTCACACACCCGCTGAAACTCCGCCCGTAGGGCGGGAGCGCTCAATGAGTTGCAGTGGAAGAAGGGGTAAGCATGACAACACCGATGATGGAACAGTTTCACGCCATCAAGGCTGAACACCCAGATACTGTGCTATTTTTCAGAATGGGCGATTTTTACGAGATGTTTCACGATGATGCGGTTTTGGCAAGCGATGTGCTTGGAATCACCCTAACAAGTCGGGAGAAGAATTCGGACAATCCTGTTCCAATGGCAGGAGTACCATGGCACTCAGTCGAGGGATATTTGCAAAAAATGCTCAAGGCTGGCTACAAGGTCACACTTTGCGAGCAAGAAGAGGAACTTCGCCCTGGTGAAAAACTACTCCAGCGGGTCGTGACTAGGGTTTACACACCTGGCTCACTTTACGAAGAGAGTTTGATTGGTGAAGAATCGTCGGCTTTGCTTTCAGCAGTTATTTTGCAGTCTGATTCTCTTGGCTGGTCGGTTGTAGATCCAAGCACCGGGCGTGCTTGGGCTGGCGAATTTACCGGTGCTGGCAGATTTGATAGGCTTCTTGATGAATTGTTGAGATGGCAACCTCGTGAGTTAGTGATGAGCCTTAACGACGCATCTTCTGATGTTGTGAAATCAATTTTAGCATCTGTTGATAATTTGACTCTTTCAACTCATGAAGTGCCGCGCAAAGCGCGGCTTGAAAGCTTGAAATCGGTATTAGAAGTCGCTGATTTAGGCCATATTGACCTCGATTCCAAGCCGATGGCGATGGAGGCTTGTGGAATGGCAACATCTTACTTGTCGCGACTTCATCTGACGGCAACTGTGCCGCTACGAGACATTGAATTCGCTGAAGAACAGCGTTACATGGTGTTAGATGAAACAACTCTTAGGAATCTCGAAGTCACTCACACATTGGGTGGCGATAAGCAGGGAAGTCTGCTTTCATCAATTGATGCTACACGAACTTGGATGGGAAGGAGGATGTTGCGTCAATGGTTGTTGATGCCGCTTCTTGAGCGTCAAGAAATAGCCAAGCGGCATGGCGCAGTCTCCAGTCTAGTCAACGCAAATAGGAGACTGCGAAATCTGCGCGAGGCGCTGAAAGGTGGCAGAGATTTGGAGCGCCTCTCAACTCGGCTCGCATATGGGCGAGCCAATGGCAGAGACCTTGTAGCAATTTCAGATGCACTTGCAAGACTGCCTTCTTTACACGCAATTCTTACAGAAGGCAGTGATGAACTTCTGTTGGAATGCGCAGATAATCTGCTGGATTTAGATGAAATCCGCCTTCTAATCTCAGAAGCACTCAACGACGAATTGCCTGTTACAATCCGAGAAGGCGATATGTTCAAGCAAGGTTGGTCGCAAAAACTCGATACCCACAGAAGTGCGGTCGCAGAAGGTAAAGAGTGGTTAGATAATTTAGAGGCAACAGAGCGAGAGCGACTTGAAATCCCGCGCCTCAAAGTGAAGTATAATCGCCAGTTTGGCTACTTCATTGAAATATCAAATGCACATTTAGACAAGGTGCCTGAAGAGTATACGAGAAGGCAGACATTGGTTAATGCTGAGCGTTATGTCACTGAGGAATTGAAGGAAAAAGAGGAATTGATTCTCAATGCAAAAGGTCGAGGAAACGAACTAGAATATGCACTTTTCAAGGAGTTGAGGGACCAAATAAAGGAGCACTGCCAAGCACTTTCACAAATTGCTAGAAAGGTTGCCACAACAGATGTTCTTTGCTCCTTAGCACATCATGCACGTCGGTTTGGATGGACTAGGCCAGAGATGAGTGAGGATGAGATGTTGGACATTGAAGCAGGACGCCACCCAGTGTTGGAAGCGAGTGCATCATTTGTTCCCAATGATTTGACATTGGATAAAAAGCGGCGATTTTTGTTGCTGACCGGGCCCAATATGGGCGGGAAGTCAACATATCTTCGCCAGACTGCGTTAATTTCAATCTTAGCGCAGGCTGGCTCTTTTGTGCCTGCAGAAAGAGCGAGAATTGGTCTAGTTGACAGAGTGTTCACGCGGGTAGGAGCCCATGATGATATTCGCAGAGGGCGCTCAACTTTCATGGTTGAAATGATTGAGGTTGCCCATATCCTCAGGCGAGCGACTTCGCGGTCGCTCATTTTACTCGATGAGATTGGTAGAGGGACTTCAACATTTGATGGGTTAGCAATTGCTTGGGCGGTTACAGAAGATGTTGCGACCCGTGTTGGAAGCAGATGTCTATTTGCAACTCATTATCACCAACTTGTAGGTTTAGATGAAGAAATTGAAGGCTTGGTGAATGTCCATGTTCAGGTAGCACAAAGTGGAGATGAACTAAAATTCCTCTACACTGTTGGGGATGGGCCATGTGATGACTCGTATGGAGTACAGGTGGCTGCACTTGCCGGTTTACCTGCTCACGTTGTTGAAAGGGCACGAGATTTACTACTCTTCTTGGAGACTCAGGCTGAAGGAGCAAAGGCTGGCGAAGATGGGACACCACTTTCAAGGGATGTTGGACAATCATCACTGTTTGGCTGGATGCTACCGAAGGTGGTTGGTGCAGGTCCTGCAACGGAGGACGCAGAAGCAGAAGGCCCTGTAGATGTGCCAATTGGAGCGAGGCTAGAGCCGACAGAAGCAGCTGCGCTGGCGAGGTTGTCAGAAATGGACCCAGATGCAATGTCACCTCGAGAAGCGATGGATTTAATTTACGAATTGAAAGGAATTCTTAGAGGCCAGCATGAATGGTTGGAGGAGTGAAGATGGTCATCTCTGAGGAAATCACACCACCAACAATTGTTCAATTGGATGACAAAACGATTGGGCTGATAGCGGCAGGTGAAGTCGTTGAAAGACCTGCTCAAGTAGTCAAAGAATTGCTGGAAAATTCGGTTGATGCAGGTGCAACCCGCGTCAATATCGAGATCCAGCGCGGCGGATTTGATTTGATTTCAGTGACCGACAATGGCCATGGAATCCCAGAGTCAGAACTCATTTTGGCGGTAACCCGTCACGCTACTAGCAAACTAACAGATGCATCAGATTTGGCAGCCATCGGCACTCTTGGATTTCGCGGCGAGGCTTTAGCAAGCATTGGCGCAGTATCACATTTGAAAGTAGCAAGCAGGCCGGAATCTAGCGAAGGTAGAGCAATTGTTGTTGAGGACGGTGATGTGCACGAAGCCAAGCCCGAAGGAATGGCTGAAGGCACGAAAATAGAGGTCGGGAATCTGTTTGCTAACCAACCAGCAAGACTGGCTTTCCAGAGAAGAGCAGCGACCGAAACTGCACAAGTGGTGGATGTAGTTGTGTCTCACGCACTTTGTAATCCCCAAGTCTCGTTCCGGCTGACCGTGGATGGTCGCCCAATTCTTGAAACACCAGAAACCGAGGATATGCGAGACCGGCTGTACGATTTGCTAGGTGCTTCTAGTGAGAAAATGATTCCACTGACATGTTCAGATGTTGATTCCGAGGCGCCAGGTGAAGAGCGCTGGAGAGGGTGGATTTCACCACCTGATATTAGCCGAGGGAAATCAGATGATGTTCACATTATCATCAATGGTAGGCCTGTTGCAGCGCAACCGTTTCTACAATCTATCAAGCGTGGTTATCACACCAGATTGATGGTCGGCCGGCATCCGGTCGTAGTTTTACTACTCGATTTGCCTACC
>CAUZNH010000091.1:0-5282 GCA_963581345.1 Candidatus Thalassarchaeaceae archaeon
GGTTGAAGTAAGGTTGCTCATTAACGGATATTATGTACATTATGATGATGATATACGTGATACTGTAAACCATTTCAACAATCAGTGGAATCGTACAGATGGCTATGATGCAACAGCGATTTTAATGGCTCCTGCTGAAAGAATCACTAAATTACATAACAAGGGAGTGATTGTTGATGGCGAATCAGTTTTGATTTCCTCCATCAATTGGAATTCAAATGCGATTTTGAGAAACCGTGAGATGGGGATTGTCATCCATAATACTCAGTTAGCAGCTTGGTACTTATCCTCTTTTGAAGAGGATTGGAATCGTTTGGATGCTAATACCGATACAGATGGTGACAATATGCCAGATGCTTGGGAACTTGAATACGGATTGAACCGAACATCATCTGTAATACCTGGCAGTTCAGTGCCTGAACAATCACATGATTTTGATGGCGATGGACTTGATAATTTGCAAGAGATGAGTGTCAGCGCAGACCCAAATAACCCAGATACTGACGGAGATTGTATCCGAGATAATGACGAATTGGTGTTTGCAACTCTGAATCAAATCCCCGCATCTGATGCTATTTTATTTGCTGATGCTGACAATGATGGTGTTGCCGACGGAGAACAGACAGAATGTGGTTCAAACATGGCGGGGAGTGGGGATGGCACCAATAATGACGGAACTAACAATGACGATGATACTACGGCCCCAACTATCCCAGAAGCAGAAAATCCGTTGGATTCTAATGCTGCAAGAGTATTGCTAGGAATTGTTGGGGTAGCAATGGTGGCATTAGTCATCGCTCTTGTTGCAATAATAATCGGTGGTAGAGAAACTGCCCGTGGAGTAGTAAAAGATGATTCATTTGATTTAGCAATTGCAGTTGCTCAAGAAGAAGCTTTTGGCGCTGAAGAATCTGGATCCGAAAATCAATCAGAAAATGAAGAAAATAAAACTCTAATACCTGACAAAAGTCTAACAGAAGATCCGAAAATTCTCTCTAGCCGTGACGATGCTGTTGGACGCCATGATGGCGTTCACGGTGCACCACTTCTTGATGGGTTTGAGTTTGAAGGCTGGACGCCACAACAAGTTCAAGATGCACTAAACGAGGGCTCTACTGTTGATCAACTACGAGAAAAATACAAACAAGAAAAACAGTGAATGAATCATAAAAGTGGTTTATCGGAGAAGGAAAATGACCTCTGAAATCCAGCAAGCTGTTGATGGCATTGTTGATGGTTCACTGAACGATAAACAAGTCGAAGATTGGCTCAGAAATGTATTTGAAAATGGCTTAAGTGATGCTCAAACTGTTGAGTTAACTCATGCCATGGTCCACTCTGGGATAGTACTCAATTGGCCGAAAGAATGGGCCCATCTAGTGGTGGATAAGCACAGTACTGGAGGAGTGGGGGATAAGGTATCACTTCCCCTAGCACCTGCGGTAGCAGCATGCGGAGCGAAGGTTCCAATGATTTCAGGAAGAGGCTTAGGCCACACCGGAGGAACTCTTGACAAACTAGAATCAATTCCTGGCTACAAAGTATCTCGTAGCAACGATGAATTACGCGCCCAAATTGAAAAACATGGATGTGCAATTGTTGGACAAACGAGTGATATTGCTCCCGCTGATAAGCGAATGTATGCTATTCGAGATGTAACCGGATTAATTGCTTCGGTTCCGCTAGTAACCGGCTCAATTCTGTCAAAAAAAGCGGCCGCTGGTCTATCGGCGCTAGTAATGGACATCAAAGTTGGTAGCGCTGCTTTCATGAAAAATGAAGCAGATGCGCGCGAATTAGCAGCGAGTATGACCACTACAGGTGAGGGGTTAGGGATGGACACAACAGTCACCCTTACCGAGATGAATTCCCCGATTGGATTTGCAATAGGAAATGCACTAGAAGTCTTAGAATCAATTGAGACACTAAGGGGGAATGGGCCGGCCGATTTAGAGGAACTTGTATGTATTCAGGGTGGAATCATGTTGACTGCGGCTGGAATCTGTGATGACCGCGATGAAGGTGCACATATGATACATGATTCCTTACATGACGGCACAGCAATGAAGAAATTCGTTGACATGTGCGTATCCCAGGGGGTTGACAAGGATATATTTGACAGCGAAAAATCACTTCTAAAAGCCCTCGGTCTTCTCAGTACGACCCTACAAACAACAGAGGTATACGCTAGTGAAGAAGGCTATGTATGCGATATTAATGCTCTAACCCTTGCCAAAATAAGTTCAGATTTGGGTGCAGGAAGGAAACACATTGATGACCTACTTGACATGCAAGTTGGCATGATAATTGATGCCCACATTGGCACACCTGTTGAGCAGGGTGAACCTTTAGTAACAATCTATCATCGAACTGATTTAACAAACCAACAGAAGGAAAAATTACTCAATGCTTTCACTTTATCTGAGACACTTACTGAGCCAACAAGCAGAATAATTGACATATTGTAATCACGGATATGCAGGACCTTCGTCAAAACAGTAGTGAACGGTTTGGTGTTCGCCCTTGAGATCACGCACATCTCGCTTCACCGAACTGGGGTCCTCAGCCTTGAGGAGAACTCGTGCATACAAACCTGCTACAACGCCCATCTCATCTACACCCATACCAACCCGTGTTAACTCCTGAACCCCCAATCTCAAGCCAGAGGGAGTCATTGCTTTGGTGTCACCTGGAAGCATGTTCATGTTGGTAATAATGCCAGCATCTTCCAATAACCGCGCTGCTTTTGCGCCAGCCCCAGAATCTTGTTCCCCATGGCGAGTCAATATCTGATGACTGGCTGTGAATCCTCTCTCTTCTGCTAAGACATCAAATCCTTCTGCTGCCATAGCCTCTGCAAACGCCTTGGCGTTAGCGACTATATCGGCGGCGTAGTTAGCGCCGAATTCCGCACATTCGGCTAATGCTACAACCTTGCCAGCAACATGGTGTAAGTGATATGAAGAATTAGTACCAGGGAAAATTGCAGAATTCAGTTTGCGTTGGAATTTTTCATCATCTGTATCAGAAATCATAAATCCGCCTTGAGGACCAGGGAATGTCTTGTGGCTAGAACCTGTCATCACATCAGCACCTTCTCGAAGAGGGTCTTGGAATTGTCCTCCAGCAATAAGTCCGAGAACATGGGCACCATCGTACATCACTTTGGCACCAACTTCGTGAGCAGCATCTGACATTTCTCGAAGAGGAGTCGGGAAAAGGAAAACCGACTGACCAACCAATGCTAATTTGGGTTCTAAATCGCGGATCATTGCACACGCCGCATCTACATCTGGCTCCATCCTCGCTTCGTCCCAAGGATATGTGTGGAGGTCTAGGCCACGTAGCCCGACAGCACCCATGCGTGCGTGAGAGATATGACCGCCATCTGCAGTTGACACTGCTGAAATCTTGTCACCTGGATTTGTTAGTGCTTTTAGGGCAGCAATATTGGAGACTGTTCCTGATATTGATTGGATATTAACAAAATTAGCATTGAATACTTGTTTTGCCAACTTGATTCCTAAAGATTCAATGTCATCAAAATCATCACAACCTTGGTAATATCGTTTACCTGGAAGACCTTCTGCATAGCGACCGTGTAGGTCGCTATTGGTTGCTTTTCGAACCATTGGTGAAATGATATTCTCGCTAGCTATCATCGGCAGACCAAAACCATAATGTTGACCGCTTGCATTAACGGCAGTAAGCACTGATTCGGCTAACTGCTTGTTATTCTCGTCTGCCATGCGATGCAAGGCGTCCAAGGCCGCCCTTCAACTTCACTGAATCGAATTTGAACCTCTCAACTACAAGAGCGAGGAAAATCACCTATCAGTTTCCCTGAAAACATCTTCGCAAATACCGTTATTGTGAATCCGAAGACTAACTCTGAGGCTCCCAAGCCTCACCATTCCAGAATAGAAGTACACCATCTGGTTGACGGTGCCATGTCACACCATTCTCGTCAACCCACTGTTCAGGCTCAGAGGTTTCAACGCCGACTTGGTCAGCTACTAACGCACCCTCATTCATTTGGTTAAGGCCAAGTTCAGATTCAACTTCAGTAGGCATCGCCATCTCATTAAATGACTCTGCAGGTTGAGCAGTTAAACTTCCTGAGAATTGTTCTTCCTCATCATCGCTACCCCGCATCCTTAGTACTAGGATTGCACCTGCAACAATGGATAATAATACGAACATAGCTACCAATGCGAGTGCTACTGAGGATATCCCACCTTCTTCTGTATTATCAGAAGCAGCTTGTTTAGTAGCATCTTGAGGGAACACATCATTGAGATCAGAGACTCCATCACCATCGGAATCAAGACAGCCAACTCGGTCAATTGTAGATGTCCCACCCACATTCGGGCAATCGTCTTCGGAGTCCATGTATGTGTCTCCATCACTGTCCCATTGCGAATTTGAGCAACCATAGTTGTTGGCAGTCTCGTTTGTTGGTGTGTTACTACATTGGTCAAGTGAATCATCAATACTATCATTATCAGCATCAAGTTGGCTTTCAGCACAACCATCAATATTTACAGACAAACCATCACCAGTTCCTGGACAAACATCGTTTGCATCGACCACATAATCGCCATCAGTATCACGTTGGTTAGCAGAACACCCCTCGGTATTCACTTGTTCACCAGTCATCGTGTTGGGGCAATTGTCATAGAAATCTTTGACCGTGTCTCCATCTGTGTCACGTTGGTGGTCGGAGCACCCGTTATTGTCAACCGTATTGATATCTTGAGTATTTGCACAATCATCAACATTATCCTTCACCCCATCGTTATCATTGTCATCTACGCAACCGTCTTGGTCATCATCAAATCCTGTTGCATTTTCATAAGGACATGCATCAATATTATCCTTGATATTATCGCCATCGCTGTCATCAATGCAGCCGTCACCATCATTGTCGTAACCACTTGCATTTACATAACGGCAAGCGTCTTGGTCATCCGGTATCATGTCTCCATCAGAATCGTCAATGCAGCCATCTAAATCACTATCAAAGCCGCTTGCATTGGTCGTTGGACATTGATCCACATTGTCCTTAACGAGGTCACCATCAGTGTCATCAATACAACCATCTTGGTTAGTGTCCCATCCAGTTGAATCTTCATTTATACAGTTGTCATTGGGGTCATCATAGCCGTCACCATCAGTGTCGTCAATACAGCCATCACCATCATTGTCCCAACCAGTAGCATTCTCAAACAAACAGTCATCAGATGCATCCACCACACCATCACCATCACTATCTCTCTCAG
>CAUZNH010000092.1:0-5264 GCA_963581345.1 Candidatus Thalassarchaeaceae archaeon
TGAAATATTCGTTGTTGAATCTGTTGATTTGGTGAGAGATTATTCCTTAGGTGTGTCCCAGCTTGACTCTTGGGTATCTTGGTTGAAGTAGTACATATTTCCCTGATTATCATATTGTTCAACCCATGAACTTGCACCTTGTTCTACTTTGGCGGGAGGTGGGCGCGATTGTATCGGTGCAGGGGCAGGAGTAGTAGCAGTAGCGGATTGATAGGCCGCTTCTTGAATATCACCTCGGTCTAACTCTCGGCCCTTATTTTTCCTTGAGAGTTGGAACACAACCAGGATTATAATCAGTAAGAATGGTACCACGGCTAGGGTAAAAATTGCTCCAGCATCACCATTTCCGGCTTTATCAGTAGTAGTGGCAAAGAACCCGTTCATGTCGCTATAACCATCAGAATCAGAATCTGGGCAACCATACCTGTCAACAATTGACGCACCGTAAGAATCAGGGCAGAAATCACCATTTACCCCACTTATATTATCTCCAAAGCTATCTTTATCTCGGTCAGCCCATTGAGAGGACTCGTTGATATGTGAATCAACTTTTGATGCGGCTGGGTCTTGATTATCGCCCCATCCATCACCATCTGTGTCTTTCCATTGAGTTGGATTACTCGGGAATGCATCCGCTAAATCGGTTCCTCCATTTTCGTCATCACCAAATCCGTCTCCATCAGAATCGATGTATTGGGTTTTGTCTTCTGGGAACGCATCAGCTCCATCTTCTATTTTCCAATCTTCGGTCGCATCACTCCATCCATCTCCATCAGAATCCAGACAGCCTTTACGGTCATGAATACTAGTCCCCGATTCAAGCGGGCAATCATCACCATTTGTTGCGCTGGGAATTGCCCAGCCAATATCATAATCTGAAAAATGATAATATCTTGATGCAGGTTTAAACTCAGAGACTTTCATGGTGACTCCCTCATCAGACATATCTCCACAGTCATCGTCTCCATCATTTACCCATCTAATTGGTATCATGTCGCCATCATTACACCTATATTCTTCATCTTGTAGGGTAATATGATTATTTTCAGCGCCATAAATCACGCACAGCATAGCGTCTGATCCTCTATTGTAATTTATATTTCCACCCTGTATTTGAGTTGTTATAGTAGCCCTGCATTGTTCAATGGAATGACTAGTAATCGTGGGGTGAGCCAAATTATCTCCAAATCCATCTCCATCGGCATCTGCCCATTGCGTAGGGTTGTTGATGAATTCGTCCGAGCCATCTTCAAATCCATCTCCATCGGTATCGGTACAACCACGCCAATAAATCCAATACTGGGCGCTATCTTTACCTAAACTAAAAGGCAACTCGTCATATAGATTTGAACCTATAGAATCAGGTGAGATAGCGCCTCTAAGGTCTCCTTTTTGAGCCAAAATTGTGGAATACATTTCGTTGACCATGGAATCAGAAATCCCCATTACTTGCCATAATTCATGTTCAAATCCAAGGGGTCCGGCGGCTGCTATTTCTGTTCCTGTGAGAATTCTGTAGGCACTTGTGCCAGCAACATTAGGGCATCTATCCATATTGTCGCCGTATGAATCTCGGTCCGTATCCTGCCACTCATCATACTCATTCATGAAAGCGTCTGCAGTGCCATCAGGATGCGCCAAATTTGAGGCGTCAGGGTCAGACCATCCATCCCAATCAGAATCAGGGCAGCCATTCCTATCTTGGTTGCTATACCCTTCTACGAATCTGCAATGGTCAGGGTTATTTCCGTCTGAATTGTCGCCAAAACCATCCCCATCATTGTCAAACCACTGGGTTCTATCATTTGGGAAGTGGTCGCCTTGGTTACCATCTGAATTATCTCCATAACCATCATCGTCATTATCCTCCCACTGAGTGTCGTCGTTAGGGAAATCGTCTTCCCCATCACAATAACCATCATCATCAGTGTCTAGATATTCTGATGAATCCCAAGGACAATCATCACCATAATCAGACCATCCATCCCCATCATAATCGGGACATCCATTCCTGTCTTGATATGAATATCCAGAAGTAGATACACAATCATCATTATCATCTATGTATCCATCGTAGTCACGATTTCGATTATCGTCATTGATTGTAATTATAATCCTAACTTTCGCGCTATCTCCACCCCAACCATCTATACTAGTGGTTTTCAATTTCGCCTCCCCATTGCTCATTCGTAGCGGAGACCATGTTATACTTTCACTACAATCTAGATTGGCCTGCATCCAACCACCACCTGTGTTCCCGTCATTTTTCTGTTTCACTGTTACCTCTACCATGTCAATGTCACATGTGTTGTAAAATTGAACTGAAGCACTATCTCCGTTATACAAATAAAACTTGTAGTAATCATGAGTATCGCTACCATAATTGACGTAGGAATAAGATGTTCCTGCACTCAAAGTTGAGGCTCCACTCTCAGTATCATTTGATTCTGCGATAACAGTTCCTGCAAAAACTCCAATGATAAATACAGAAATTAACATCGATTTAATCACAACAGTATTGATTGATATCATGTACTCCTCCCGATGTTGTTTTATTTTAAAAACATAGTTATGGGTTAACAATTAAGATATTATGTGATTGCTGAGCATTAAATATCTTTCCAAATTTTTTATTGGATAATTTAAATCAAAATATGACCGCAAAGCGTCGCGGTTAAGTACCAAATCTACGGCATTCACAATAACGCAGTAGTGATACTGAAAGGAGCCGATGAGAATGAATGACACAAATAAGAGTATGATGATGGTTTTACTGATGGTTATGAGTAGCCTTTTGGCAGGCTATTCCCCAGCAATTGGAGATGTAGAAGCAGCCCAAGTGGTCATCACAGATGCAGTACAAGTGGTCGATGGTGGCCAAGTGAATGATAGAATGGCGGCAGTGGATTCTGACGCAGACGGTAATATCCATATTGTGTGGAGTAGGAATACCCAACATTTGTTTTACACAATGTTAGATGCAAGAGCGCAAACAGTGATCTCTGCAACACAGATATCCAATACTGGTGCGCACCGTTCTTGGAATCCAGATATTGAGGTAGATGATAGCGGAATGGTGCACATTGTGTGGACCAACACTGCTGGTCAGCACTCAATCATGTACACCCTCCTAGATCCTTCATTCCACCCTCAAGATGGTTCACCGGGTGACGATTCAATTCTTTCAATGGTTGATGATTTCATAGTTAGTCAAAGGAATCAAGACAGGGGGTGGCCAGCCTTAGCACTCGACTCGCTTGGCTCGATTCACATTGTTTGGCAGGATGCATACGAGCAACTTGACAAATTTTACCAGCAACCACAGATATACTACTCAATGCTGGACGTTGATCTTTCTACCCGAGAGGCAA
Source organism: Candidatus Thalassarchaeaceae archaeon (assembly GCA_963581345.1). Taxonomy (GTDB): domain Archaea; phylum Thermoplasmatota; class Poseidoniia; order Poseidoniales; family Thalassarchaeaceae; genus MGIIb-Q1. The sequence goes on from CAUZNH010000092.1 coordinate 3,372, forward strand.
TCACTGCAATTGATGACACCCTATTGACACCAATCATTGGTCACAAGGGACACCCAGACATAGCTGTTGACGCCAACGACTTCGTCCAGATTGTATGGGATGACACACGTGGAGGAAAGGTGGAATTCGCAGCACCAATTGATACATCAGGTTCAATGTACCAAGAATGGGGTGATATGTGCACTGTGTTTTATGGTGGCCAATGGTCAAGCGGTGGCTATTTCCGTGGTATCAAACCAATGCTGATGGATGCAAACATCTCGGTTTACGAAACATTGTATCTTCTCAGCGGTAATACTCCAAGTGCTGCTAGTGGTGGCTCTTGCGCAACCGCGTATGCAACCGGTGGTTCAGGTGGAAATGTTCGCCCAACTGCACTTGGACTTAACCCATCTGATCATTCAGGTGGTATTCGAAAGTTGACAGAAGTTGTCTACGGTGGTGCCGCAACTAATCTTCCTTCAGATGGTGGATACTACTCTGAATTTTGGGGCCCAGGTTCAACATGGGCTTGTCTATCATGGAAGGATGCAGGTGGCAATGTACCTGGTAATCCACCAACTCAGCGCGACCACAAGTGGAATCCGAATGCAACTAAGATTGTAATGCCTATTTCTGATGAAGGGCCATACGGAGGTCACCCAATTGACCAACAAGATTCACAGAGCATTAACGAAGCACATGACGCTTGTGTTCTTGCCGGAGTAACCCCCGTTCCATTGTATTCTGGAAATAGCGGAGGTGTCGCTTCAGCAAGTATTGACATGGCAAAATGCCCGAATGGACAAACATCAACTGGGCCAAGAATTTGCCCCGGCTCAACCGTTCGTAATACGAATGCAGGTGGGCAAGCCCATGCTTTCCCGTCTGGTGGTTCAAATTCAATGAGCCTTCTAGTAGAGGCAATGATTTATCTTGCTACTAACAACTCTCGTGAAATCTATCTAACAGTTCTAGACCCCCATTCGCTCGTGGATAATCCCCCGAACTCTTGGGCATATGGTGACCCAGGACACTCAGTTACTGGAAACTCATACTATGAGAGAATCGGCCCATCGGTTGATTCTAATGGAGACGGCAACCTTGTCGTAGTGAATGATACTAGAATCACTATTGACGATGCATTCAGTCTACATCCATCAATTGCAATTGATTCAAGTGGAAACACTCACCTTGCTTGGATGGATGCTCGTGGTTATGGATTTGACAAAGATGACAACTACGAAGTGTGGTATTCTCGCCTAAGACTACGTGGCTCAAGTGATTGGAATGGTGTTCCAGGTGGACTACCAACATATGGTATCAAACAGATTTACGACTACCCAATTTCTGAATTTGAAGGTGCGAATAACGTTCCACCATCACGACCATGGGGTCCATCATCTTACATGCCTTCTATTCTTGCAGACGCACAAGATAACATTCACATCGCATGGTTAGAAAATTCCAATGTAACTGCTGGTGAAGAGGTAATGTACACTCGCTTGAATCACACCAACGATGCATATCCAGATGGCATTCCTCTAAACTCACTGGCTTCATACATTCTTGATGAATGGGAACCAACTCCAGTAACAAAGTGGGCATCTGATAAGTTGGGGCCCAATAGCGGCCGCGCACCGGAAATGGGACAGCCACCAGCATTTGCAAACGACCTTGGCAGTGGTGCACACATGGCATGGTCTGATACAACAAAGTGTGATGGTTCCTCCAACAACAACATGTACACGATTTGCTATACACATATTTTGACCGGTCAAGTTGATGTTTTCCTAGAAAACGGAGAAGCAGACTGGTTACACATCATTGAGCCAGGAGAAGAGACCATCTTCAATATGACAATCAACAACACAACACCTGGACCAGTTGACTTGGTTGCTGACACATATTCTG